>CADAGW010000031.1 GCA_902787475.1 uncultured Eubacteriales bacterium | reverse complement strand
CGGTCGCCCCGCTCCACCGGGGTGTCCATTACCCTGTAGTAGTAGTCCCGGGCGGCCTCCGATCGATCAAAATGGATGATGGCGTCGTAGAGCTCCCGGGCAATCAGCGTTTGATTCATATCCTGTCTTCTCCTTGAAACAGCTTTCATATCACCGCTACGGACAGCGCGCCGAAGAACAGCGCCATGGCCGCGACCATCACCAGCTCCTGCCGCCATCGCCGCGCCAACAGACCGGCGCACTCCCGCATGAAGGCGTTGGGCCAGTACCACCAGCGGGTGCGGCTGCCCATGCCCTCGGCGGACAGGCCCGCCTGGGCGGAGAGGAGGCCGCTTCGGAACACGTGGTAGCCGGTGGTGGCGAAGGCCACCCTGCCCTCCTCGCAGGGGCCCAGAAGGGCCCGGGACAAGCGCATGTTTTCAAGGGTATTGCGGGATTTGTCCTCGGGGAGGACGCAGTCCTCGGGGATGCCCTTGGAGAGGAGGTAGCGCTTCATGGCCTCCGCCTCGGAGATGGGCTCGTCTATCCCCCGGCCGCCGGAGGGGACCAGGACGGCCCTGCGGCCCGTCTGATCCAATTGGGCCCGCCAGAAGGAGAGGGCCCTGTCCACCCGGCCCTGAAGAAGGGGGGTGAGAGTGCCGTCTTTTCTGAACCGGCAGCCGAGGATCAGGATGTAATCCCGGCCGAAGGAGGGGGTATGCCTGGCCGCCTTCAGGCCGCAGACCGCCGCGCCGATGAGCATGCACTCGAAGTAGGCAAAGGCGGCGGCGTATACGTTCTGGGCGGTGTTAAAGAGCCTGTATTCCCACAGGGAACCGGAAAAGTCCCGGGAATAGAGGAAAAAGCCAACGATCTCGCCCGTGATGAGGACAAGGCCCACCGCCATGCCCAGCGCGTTTTTGGGGCGGAAGCCCTCGTGGCGCCACAGGGCCAGATTGCTCACCGCCAGGGCCAGGGCGAAGGCGATGAGGAAGGGGGCGGTGAGGAGCATGAAGCGGCCGCCGGCCTGGCTCACCGCGGAGTAGGCGGAGAGCATGGGATAGTCGTAGGGATAGAGCAGGTGGGAGACGGTGACATAGAGCATCACCAGTCCGGTGATCAGGGAAAACAGGGAAAAGCCCGCGGCGTAGATGGTGCCGTAGGAATAGAAGGCGGGGCCCCTGGCCAGCCTGTATGCCCGAAGCATGACGGCCGCCGTCAACAGGAAAAACGCGGTGACGGCAATGAGCACCCCCGTGTCCCCGGTGAAGCCGCCGCTCTGGGCGTCGAACACCGTATTGAGGGGACTCACGTCCACCCGCAATAAGCCCAGCGCCTCGCCGGATCCGTCTGTCAGCTCCAGGTACGCGCTGCCCCGGGACTGGGGGTGTACGGGGACGCGGATGCGGCCCTGGCGGACGCTGAGCTCGCCCAGGCGCACCACGCCCGGGCTGTCCACGGCGACGCGGATGGATGAGGGGTCTATGTCCCGGGCCGAGACGCCCAGGGGCAGGGACAGGGTATACGACCGGCCCGCGGCCAGACGCCACACGCCGCAAAAGACGAGAAGCAGCAGGGCCAGGACCAGAAGCTGGCGGACAGTGGTGTTTTTCATAGGAAAGCCGGGGCGCCGGGGATCACTCGATGTCCAGTATATCGGAGAAGCCGGTGACCTCGAACACCTCCATGACCAGGTCGCTGACGTGGATCACCTTCATGCCGCCCAGCTTGGACATGGTCTTTTGGGCGGAGAGGAGCACCCGCAGTCCGGCGGAAGAGATGTAGTCCAGCTGTTCAAAGTCCATGGTCAGGGTGTCGACGCCGTCCAGGCTCCCCTTGAGCTCCTTTTCCAGCTCCGGGGCGGTGGTGGTGTCCAGGCGGCCCTGAAGGGCCAGGGTGAGAGCGGAACCGTTTTTCGATTTGGTGATGGTCATGGGATCGTCCTCCTTTGATGGTATACGGGGCCAGGGCCCGCGACGGGAACAGATGATTGGATTATATCATGAGAAAAGGAATTTTTCAATAGGATGAGGCAATATCAGGCCAGCTCCCGGTGCAGCTTGGCGAATTTGGGGGATTTTTGGTCCAGCTGGGCGAAGGCGGACTCGTCGATCTCCTGGTCCATGCCGGAGAGGAGGTAGTTGCGAAGCACGCCGGTGAGCACGAAGGGGCGCACGAAGGCGCTGTGGAGCATGCTCCAGAGGATCACGCCGGCCAGGGCGGCGCAGAAGAACATGGCGCCCTGGGGGGTGGTGAGGAGCTGGGCGATCTCGGACTCGCCCTGGGCCGCGGCCTCGGCCATCTCCGAGGAGAGCATCTCGAAGAACTGGGGGAAGCGGGAGAATATGGCCATGAACACTCCGGTGAACGCGCCGCCGATGATCAGAAGGGAGACAAGGCCCATGCCGAATATGCGGCCCATGTTTTTGAGCAGGGTCTTGCCGTGGCGGAAGAACAGCACCGCGCCCTCGCAGGTGGCCCGGGCGGCGTTTTCATCCGACCGGTAGAACACCCAGCCCAGGCAGCAGTCGCACAGATAGGCCACCATGACCTGCACGGCGGTGGAGATGGCGCTGCCCACGGACTTGCCGGTGTCGCCGCCGATGGCTTTGCCAATGTTTGTGATGCTCTTGCCCAGCTGGTTGAATATGCCCTTGATGATGCCGGTGGCGGTGAAGTAGAGGGCCACGGTGAGGAAGCGGGAGCGGACCACCCTGACGCCCTCGCCGAACACGTCGTCCGGCAGGGAGCCCTCGGTGACGGCCCGGGTCATCATGGCGATCTGGCCGGCCTTGAAGGTATAGGAGCCGTAGCGAAGGGCGAATACGAGGATCAGTATGCCCGCGACGAGGCCCACCGCAAGACCCACGAGGCCCTTGTCCCACAGCTTGTCCGCCAGCAGGAACCCGCCGCCGGCCAGCAGGCCCAGCACCAGGAAGCAGACGATGTCGTAGAGAAGCCGGCGGACGGAAAACACCAGTGTGGCTTTATAGATCTCCTTGTTGGTCATGGGATATGCCTCCTTCTGTATTGGCGGGGTCACTCGATGCCCGGGTCGCACTCGGGGCAGGGGGTGTAGCCCGCGTCCAGGGCCTGGTTGATGGTGACCGCGCCGCTGGTCTCCTTGACGTAGCGGCAGGTCATGCGGTGGTAATATTTTCCGCCCTGATTGCAGTAGACGAACCGGGGCGTGGGCGTGGGGTCGGCCTTGATGATGAGGGCCGTGTAGCGGGGAGAATAGACCTCCACCTGAAGGCGATTGGCGGGCACCTCGGGGCCGTAGGTCTCCTTGTCCTCGGCCATGCCCACGATGGTGATGCCGCTCTTGGGGGTATCGGGCGGCGTGGTCTGGGGAAGGAGGATGGCGATGAGGGCCAGCGCCACCGCGGCGGACACCAGCATCTTGACCCACCGGCTCCAGCGGCAGCGGTCGCTCCACATGACCATCAGGCCCGCGGGGAAGCAGACGATCAGGAACATGATCCTGAGCGCCTGGCTCACTTCGATTTTTCTGCGCCTGGCCATTTCATCCCCTCGCTTTCTACCGGATTATACCACATAATGGGCGGCAATGCAAGGTGGAAGCGGAAGATGGCGGAATACAGGACAGAGGTCGGGAAGGAAGGGGGTGAAACGGGGCGGAGCCGCTTGACACATGATCCTGCGGAGTGTATAATGACATATGTATAATAATACACTGAACCCCCGCGCCGGGAATGGCGCAGGAAATAAAAAGAAGGAGACAAGGTATGAGGAAGATGCTGGCGGTGCTGCTGGCGCTGGTGATGGCGCTGGCGACGACGGGCGCATGGGCCGCGGAGATGAGCCAGAACCACGTGGAGCAGGTGCAGGGGATGCTCAACAAAGCGGGCTACGACTGCGGCACGCCGGACGGCGTGGCGGGCAAAAAGACCGCGGCGGCCATATCCGCCTATCAGGAGGATCATGGCATGGAGGTGACGGGAGAGGTCAGCTATGAGCTGCTGCTGTCCCTGGTGCTGGAAACGGGACAGATGGGAGAGGCGGCACAGACCAAAGAGGAGCTGTACGACGCCACCGCATTTGAGCACAACCTGCTTCTGAGCATGGTGGACCGGTTCAAGGCCGCCGCGGGCGAAGGCCGGCAGGAGGAGGCCGCCCGGGAGCTGATGGACGAGTATTTTATGTTCCCCTTCGCGTCGGACGACGGGTGGGAGATATTCTTTGGAAACGACGCCAGGTTGGTCTTCCGGAACCCCGAAGAGGGCGTGGACGGCGCGCTGCCCCGGGGCGCTTTCTGCTTGGTCATCCTGACGGACGACAAGGAGCTGGAGCGGGCGTCCTATGAGACGCTGGCCGCGTTCCTGGAGCTGACCGGGAAGATGTACGGCGCCAGCGATGAGGATATAGCCGGAGCGATGGCGGTGCTGGGCGAGGCCCCGGCCTGGGGCGATACGGTGTCCTTCGCGGATTGGGAATCCACCGTCGTGGCGCCCTTCGGGTCGGTGCTGGCCAGCTTCCGCGTGGGCGAGTTCCTGCAGATCTGCGTGTCGCCCGAGGAGAACACCCGGGACTGGGAGGGCATGAGCTGGGACATCAAGTTCCATCCGGAGGAGGACGAAGGGGAATCCGAGGACAGCGGTTATGCCGGGGAGACTCTCTACGGCGACGACGTGCCCGATCTGCCCGAGGAGGTCGTGGAGATCACCGGCGGCCTGCCGGACAACCTGAGCGGTATACCGGAAAAGTACAATCTGGATAAGATCACGGCGATAGCCGAAGAGACGAAGCTCATGGAGGCGCTGCGCGCTCTGCTGGACGGGGGCAGCAGCTTCCGCTTCCCCCTGCCAGAGGAGGATGATGAGTGGACCATGGAGGATAGTATTCACTGTTTCTATCGACTCGCAGACGATGAAACAGGAAACATAGAGTTCGATTTTACCACAGAGGACGGCTGGGGAATCGCCACCCTCAAGGAATCCCTGCCCGAGGATATCGTATTTTCTCACCTCTCGATTTATTATCCCGATGAAAATACCATTAGTGCCACCATCGGCCGCGACGATGATGGGGAATGGTACGATGATTTGGTCTTTGTCAATGACTATTTCGATATAGGATCCGATGAATGGGGGTACCGCCGTACCCGCTGGATTGAGGACATAGAAGAAGAAGAAGTGATCATCGAGTCATATCCCCCGGATGGCGAAGGAACGTACCTCTGCTGGCGTGCCTACTATTCCTTGGAAACGGGCGAGCTGATAGAGAAGCTATATGAGGAATATGAGTGGTGACGGGAGGCCTGACGCCGTTTTTGCCGGTTTTGCGAAAATCCACTTGACAAAACGGGGCGTTTCCCCTATACTATAGGGCGAAACGCGACGACGGGAACAAAGGCGCTTCGTTTTCTCCCAGAGAGCCGGCGGACGGTGCGAGCCGGTGAGAGGCCCTGCGCGCATACCTCCTCCCCGAGCGGACCGCGCGATATGTAGCGCGGTACGGACGCCCCGTTAGCGGCGAGGCCTTTATGGAGGCCGCGAAGTATAATATTGGGTGGTACCGCGATTTTTCGCCCCTTTCGTAGGAAAGGGGCTTTTGTTTTTGGAGGGAAAGAGCTTGAACGCGGAAAAATACAGGCCCTTTGTGGGCGTGGAGATGACGGATCGGAAATGGCCCACCCGGGTGCAGAGCAAGCCGCCCATATGGTGCTCGGTGGATCTGCGGGACGGCAACCAGGCGCTGCCCGAGCCCATGAGCCTGGACAGCAAACTGGCCTTTTTCGCCGAATTGACCCGGATCGGCTTTAAGGAGATCGAGGTGGGATTCCCCTCCGCGTCCCAGACGGAGTACGACACGGTGCGGGCGCTGATCGAGGAAAACCTGATCCCGGAGGACGTGACCATACAGGTATTGGTGCAGGCCCGGGAGCACCTGATCGACCGGACGCTGGACGCCATACGGGGCGCGAAGCACGTGATCGTGCACCTGTACAGCAACACCAGCCCCCTCCACCGGCGGGTGGTGTTCGGCATGGACAAAAAAGAGACGCTGGAGCTGGCGGTAAAGGGCGCCAGGATGATCGTGGAAAAGACCCGGGAGATCCCGGGGATACGGTATGAGTATTCGCCGGAGAGCTTTTCCGCCACGGAGCCGGAGTATTCCGTGGAGGTGCTGACGCGGATGCTGGACGCATTCGAGGCCACGGAGGAAAGGCCGCTGATACTGAACCTGCCCACCACCACGGAGATATGCACGCCCAACCGGTTCGCCGACCTGGTGGAGTATGTGTGGAGCCGGGTGCCGGGGCGGGAGCGGGCCATACTGTCCATACACCCCCACAACGACCGGGGCACCGGGGTGGCGGACGCGGAGATGGCCTGCCTGGCCGGGGCCCAGAGGGGGGAGGGCACTCTGTTTGGAAACGGCGAGCGGACGGGGAACGTGGACATCGTGACGCTGGCGCTGAATCTGTATACCCAGGGCGTGGATCCGGGGCTGGATTTTTCCCGGATGAACGACGTGAAGGAGGTATATGAGACCGCCACGGGGATGCGGGTGCACGAGAGGAGCCCCTACGCCGGGGATCTGGTGTTTACCGCCTTTTCCGGGTCCCACCAGGACGCCATACGAAAGGGGCTGGCCTGGCGGAGCCGGGAGAAGGAGAAGATATGGGAGGTGCCCTACCTGATCGTGGATCCGGCGGATCTGGGGCGGGAATGGGAGCCCATCGTGAGGATCAACAGCCAGAGCGGCAAGGGCGGCGCGGCCTTCGTGCTGCAGGAGAGGTATGGGTTCCAGCTGCCCCGGGCCATGCATCCGGAGTTTGGCCTGCTGGTCAAAAAGACGGCGGACAAGGCGGGGGCGGAGCTGTCGGCGGAGGACGTGTTCAGGCTGTTCGTGCGGGAATATCTGGAGGTGAACGCGCCGTACCGGCTCAAGTCCCACGAGATCACAGAGACCGGCGGGGACGGGCACTCGGCGGTGCGGTTTTCCGGGGTGATCGAGAGCGATAAGGAGGCCCATACCATTTCCGGAGAGGGAAACGGCCCCATCGACGCCTTCTTCTCCGCCATGCGGGGGGAGCATTTGACCGGGTTCGCGTTTTCGTCCTATCACGAGCACGCCATATCCTCGGGATCCGACGCCAAGGCAGCGGCGTATATAGAGCTTACGTACCGGGGGCACGGGGTGTTCGGCGTGGGGCTTGAAAACAACGTGTCCATCGCCTCCATAAAGGGCGTGCTGTGCGCGGTGAACCGGGCCATCAACCTGTATGGGGAGTGAAGAAACGGCTTTTGCTTGGGGAAACATAATTTTTCCCGCTTTTCTTCCGTCAATTCATTGACACCCGGGGTCGAAACGTGGTACAATGTGAAAATAGGAAGACTGTGCAAAGGAAGATGATACATGAAAGCCTTCGGCAAGGTCATGACGGTTCTCTCGGTGATCGCCACCCTGCTGGCCATATTCGTGGTGGCCTCCCCTACTCTGTTTGGTCGGGGCGTGGATTCCCTGTTTTGGGATGTGTGGGGCAGGATCGCCCGGGGAGATCACGTGAACGTGACGGTGGATCTTGAATATGTGGACGCGGATCACGTGGCACACAGCGTGAATATCTCCGAAATCGCCGTGAGTGAAAGCCCGCTGGAGGGGGAAGAGACAGCCGAGCTGCCCGCCGCCGTGAACGGACAGGGCAAGGCGCGGCTTCTCTCCGCCAATGGATCCAGGATATGGCACGTGACGCTGGACAAAAGCGTGTCCGAACAGTTCCCGGAGGGGCAGACGGAGATCTATTTCGCCGTGGACGCGCCGGAGAAGCAGTTTGTGGATCTGACGGTGCACATGCGGGTGGCCGAGCAGGACGAGGGCGGCGTGCGGGTGAAGGCCGAGGCGCTGACCCGTTACCGCTCGGAGCCGGACAAGGACACCAAGGAGTTTTTAAGCGGAAAGTGGGGCTGTGAGATCGCCCTGTCCCCCGCCAAACTGGATGATGGGAGCCAGGTGAAGGAGCCCGCCGCGCCGGTGGCCGAGGAAAAGAAGAGCTTCTTCCCCGTGGTGCCCGCCGGGCAGACCGAGGACGAGGGAGAGACCGGGGACACGGGAGACGCGGAGACCGGCGACGCCCAGGAGGGCGAAGGAGAGGCCGCCGCGGGCTGACGGAAAAGCGACAGCAGAATATGAGGACACCCGCCGCGATGGGTTCGCGGCGGGTGTTTTGCGTGGGATCGGGGTGGTCACCACTTCATGACGGCACGGTCGATGCGGTCGTAGACCCGGGCGGGATCGAGGCGGGGTTCGAGCCACAGGGCGATCTCCGCCACCGCCACGCCGGAGATCACGTCCAGTATGTAATGCTGGCGGGTGGCCATGGTGGAATAGAATATGAGGAAGGAGATGACGTAGGCCGCGATCACGCCGGGCAGGGTCCTGTTCCGGCGGCGGCCCAGCCAGCGGGCGCCGTACCAGGACATGTAGCAGTGCATGGAGGGAAACAGATTCACCGGGTCGTCTATGAAGTAGAGCAGGCGGAGCAGGAAGTTGCCCAGGCCCGGGCCGGACACGTCGGGCCGGGTGTTGGTGGTGGGCAGGATCATGAACACGGCGAAGCAGATCAGCTTGGCGATCATGTTGCCTCCCAGCAGGCGGTGGGCCGTGCGCCGATCCTCCCGGGCGGTGAGCACGAAGCAGACCGTCCAGAACAGGAAGCTGCCGAAGTAGACGAACACCCACAGGCCGTCCACGGGGATCAGGGCGTCCAGCTTGAGGGACAGATCCAGATGGGTCCGGTGCCGGCCCGCCAGCATGGGGCCCCAGTAGACAAGGGAGTTGAGGGCGAAGTCCGCCAGAAAGGGCACGACGGAGTAGCCGGGCACCCAGAGGGTCTCACGGCGGCTTTCCAGGGTATGGAGCAGTTGTTTGAGTTTCCGTATCATGTAAGTGGTATGCCTCTTTTTTATGTATTGGGCGAATGGTGTTCCACGAAGCGCTTCATGCGGGCCATGGCCTCGATGACCTTGTCGGTGGCCGTGGCGTAGGAGCAGCGCACGAAGCCCTCTCCCGAGGCGCCGAAGGCGTCGCCGGGCACCACCGCCACCTTTTCCTCCTTGAGCAGGTTCAGGGCGAACTGCTGGGAGGTCATGCCGACAGCGCGGACGCAGGGGAAGGTGTAAAACGCCCCCTTGGGCTCGAAACAGGGCAGGCCCATGTCCCGGTAGGCGGAGAGCATGATCCGCCTGCGCCGGTCGTATTCCCGGACCATGCGCCTGACGTGGGCATAGTCCGTCTCCCGGCCGTTTTTGAGGGCCTCCAGGGCCGCGTACTGGCCGGCGGTGGGGGCGCACATGATGACGTATTGGTGGATCTTCACCATGACGGCAGCCAGGGGCGCAGGGGCGCAGAGGAAGCCCATGCGCCAGCCGGTCATGGCGAAGGCCTTGGAGAAGCCGTTGAGGGTCACCGTCCGCTCCCACATGCCGGGGAGGGAGGCGAAGGACACGTGGGGCTGATCGCCATAATTGAGCTCGGCGTAGATCTCGTCGGATATGACCACCACGTCGGTGCCCCTGAGCACCTCGGAAAGGGCCAACAGATCGTCCCGGCCCATCACGGCCCCGGTGGGGTTGTTGGGATAGGGCAGGATCAGGGCCTTGGTGCGGGGGGTGAGGCGGCTTTTGACATCTTCTGCCATGAGGCGGAACTGGTTTTCGGCCCGGGTGGGCACGGCCACCGCCTCGCCGCCGGCAAAGGCCACGCCGGGGGAATAGGACACGTAGCTGGGCTCGGGCACCAGCACCTGATCGCCCGGCTCCACCAGGGCCCGAAGGGCCAGGTCTATCCCCTCGCTGGCGCCCACGGTGACCAATATCTCTTTGGCCGGGTCGTAGGACACGCAAAAGCGTTCCTCAAGGTAACGCCCGATCTCCCGGCGCAGCTCCAGAAGGCCCCAGTTGCTGGTGTAGTGGGTCTTGCCCCGGCGCAGGGAGTAGGCCGCGGCGTCGGATATGACCCAGGGGGTGTCGAAGTCCGGCTCGCCCACGCCCAGGGAGATGGCGTCCTTCATCTCGCTGACGATGTCGAAAAATTTCCGTATGCCCGAGGGCGGCACGTCCGCCACCCGGCGGCAGAGCACCTTTTCGTAATCCATCATGACACCGCCAGCCTGTCGTCGGAGCGGCGCTCGTCGAATATGACGCCGTCGGACTTGTATTTTTTCAGGATGAAGTGGGTGGCGGTGGAGAGCACGTTTTCGATGGTGCTCAGCTTGTCCGCCACGAAGAAGGCCAGCTCCTTCATGCTGCCCGCCTTGGTGGTGACCAGCAGGTCGTAGGCCCCGCTCATGAGGTAGACGCTGGAGACCTCCTCGAAGCGGTATATCTTTTCGGCGATGGCGTCAAAGCCCTCGTTGCGCTGGGGGGTGACCCGGACCTCGATCAGGGCCTCCGCCTGCTGCTGGTCCAGGGCGTCCCAGTTGATGAGGGCGGGATATTTGAGGATGATGCGCTGGGCCTCGAGGCTGGCGATCACCGCGTCGATCTCCTCCACGCTGCGGCCCGTCATGCGGGCGATCTCCTGGTGGGTGGTGCGGGCGTCGTTGTGCAGTATTTCCAATATGGACATTTCCAGATCCCGTATCATGGCGCGCCTCCAAAAACGTTTTTCACAGTGTACAACGCTTTGCCGTATCCGTCAAGGAAAGAATGGTTACATTTTATCACAGGCCCAGGGATGGGTACCATGATTCCGCATCGAAATCACCGAACCGCAGGGAGCGGATTGCTTCGTCGCTTCGCTCCCCGCAATGAAATTTCTGTGCGCACGCAGCGCTGCTGTCATTGCGGGGAGGTCACAGACCGACGAAGCAATCCGCAATCCCGATCCATTGCATGGAAGGAGAACGGTATAAAACATGGCCCGCGGGGCACGGGCCGGTATGGGTCATTTGACGATGATGAGGGAGAAATAGCCCACCGCGTCGGGCATGGCATCGGGGCCGGTATATACCCTTTCGCCCTCCATGCCGCAGTTTTCGATGAGGTATGCCTGCCGCCCGGAGAGGCGGAGGGCCTCTTTTATGCGGGACATGCGGCGGGAACATTTCATGAGGATGTGGGCGCCAGGGCGGGTCAGGTCGAAATCCTCCCCCGGCCACACGGACACCGGCTCGTCGCCCTGGGATATGGGCGTATTGAGTCTGGCCGCGGCGGCGCAGAAGGAAGGCACGCCGGCAGCCGCAAACACGGGATGGCCCGCCTGGGATACCAGGGCGGAGAGGCTGGCGAAGGTGGAATAGAGGGACGGGTCTCCCAGGGTGAGGAAGGCCACGGTCTTGCCCTCGGAAAGAAGGGCGCGGACCCGCTCCGCCGCGCTCTGGCGGGCGGCCAGGAGCCGGGCCTCGTCCCGGGTCATGGGCGTGGGAAGGGGCAGAAGGGGCTTATCCTGTATATCCGGCGCGGCGGCAAGGGCGATGGAGAAGGCGGCGCTATGGGCGGCGTCCTCTCCCGGGAAGGCCAGCACGTCCGCCTGACGGAGCAGGCGCAGGGCCTTTATGGTGATCAGCTCCGGATCTCCCGGGCCCACGCCCAGGCCATAGAGCGCGCCGGGGACAAGCCGCCCGGCTTCAGATTCATGCGGGGTCATTTGGCGGGGGTGAAGGAGATCACAACGCTCTCCCCCATGCTGGACAGCTCGGCGTTTTCGTCGTCCAGCCACTTGACCTCGAAGCTGTCCCCGGCGGGCACTTCGTCCTCGGCGTATATGTAGGCGCTGTGGCCGAAGCACCGGTAGCCCCGGTAGACGGCGCTGAGCTCATTGCCGGAGTCGTCGTAGGAGGCCACCCGGACCACGTAGAGGGAGTATTGCCCGTTGGGGGAGTCGAACATACCTTTGGCGCTGTCCTCCTTGTGCATGCTGTAGAGCACGGTGCCCACGGAGATGGCGACGGACAGGGCCAGGCACACCAACGTCACGCCCAGCATGCGGCCGGCCAGACGGTA
>CADAGW010000030.1 GCA_902787475.1 uncultured Eubacteriales bacterium | reverse complement strand
ATCTCATCTCCATCACACCTCAAGTATAGCATTAATGTAGCAATATTTCAATATGTCGTTGCGTTATAGTTGCAATAAATCTTCATTTCATTTACTCATTTCGCAATTACAATTTAGTTGTTTTTAAAATATTAAATTGTTACTTTCGCCTGTGATATTCCCCGATGCCCAGCGTGTCGTCCCCGTTCCATCCGGCGGATATGGACGACGCCCCGTGCTTGCTCCGGATCTTGTCCACCGCGGCCTCCAGCCGCTCCTGCTTTTCCCGGGCGGCGTGGGAGCCGGGCGTATCCTCCATAAGATCAAACAGGCTGGTCTGCTCCGTGGCCTCCCCCTGTGGGATCAGGTGGGTCACCCCCACCGTAAGGGCCCGTATGGGATCGCCGGGCCCCACATGCCAGTTGGCGCGGATCAGTTCCATGCCCGCCTCCACGATCTCATGTCTGGTGCACACCCCGTAGGGCAGGGACACCTGCCGGGACACGGTGGTGAGCCGTGGCGTTTTGATGTTCACCTGCACCACACTGCCCTTCATGCCCAGGTGGCGAAGCTGGGTGGCCACGTCGTCGGAGAGCACGGACATCCCCGAGCGCACCTCCTCCTCCGTCACCAGGTCCCGCTTGAAGGTCATGCCCCGGCTGACGGATTTGACCTCCTCCCTTTCGTCCCACCGGCGCACCGGCGCGTCGTCAAGCCCCGCCGCCGAGCGGCGCAGGCTCTCGCCTCCCTTGCCCAGCAGCCGCGAAAGAAGCTCCCGATCCGCCCGGGCCAGGTCGCCCACCGTGTATATATAGTGCTTTTTCAGCGTCTCCCCCGCCGAGCGGCCCACGAAGGGCATGTCCGTCACCGGCAGGGGCCATATTTTTTCCTCCACGTCCCCGGGGGCGATGACCGTGGTGCCGTCGGGCTTTTTCATCTCGCTGGCCATCTTGGCGAAGGTCCTGCAGAAGGACACCCCCACCGATATGGTGACCCCGATCTCTTTTCTCACCCGGCCCCGCAGCTCGTCCGCCAGGTCCCGGGCGTCCCCCCAGCGCCCGGCGGTATACACCGTCACGTCCAGAAAGGATTCGTCAATGGAGGCCGGCTCTGCCATGTCGGTATACTCCCGGTATATGGCGTTGATCTGGCGGCTGAGCCTTGCATACAGCTCGTGCCTCGGCGGCACGAACACGATGCCCGGGCACTTCCTCCGGGCGGCGAACACGGTGTCCGTTGTCTTGACGCCGAACCTTTTCGCCAGCTCGTTTTTGGCCACCACCACCCCGGTGCGCCTCTCCGGATCCCCGGCCACCGCCATGGGCACGTCCCGAAGGGCCGGGTTTTCCCGCATCTCGCAGGACGCGAAGAAATTGTTGCAGTCGCACAAAAGCACGATCCTGTCCATACCGACGGCCTCCTTTCCCATATACAGTATACCATAAAACGGGCGTATGGGAACACGCATCTTTCTCCCGCTGCGCAATTTGCCCCTTTTTTCGCCATACCGCCCCAAAGCCCTTGCAATTTCCGGAAAATGTGTGTATAATTTGATTATACTATATAGGAGGCGTGCATATGAAAAGATGGTTGTCTCTGATCCTGGCCGCCGTGCTCGTGGCGGCTCTGGCCGCGCCAGCCCTGGCAGACGCGCCCACCGTCGTTTCCCTGGCGAACTATAAGTACAGTCCCAACATGAATGACCGCTGCAATACCTTCTCCATGACCTCCAGCTCCGGCCGCTCGGTGCTGCTGGATGCCAACGGAAACCTCCTGGTGGGCGACAGCGGTGGATATACCTCCATGTATCCCCGGGATACCTTCTACAGTGTCGAGGTCAACAGCTCCGACGGCGTGCACGACGAGGGCCTGATCGACGGCTACGACGGCCACGTGGTAGTGCCCGCCAAGTACGCGGACGTGGAGATCATCTCTAACCGCTGGCAGGCCGGCATCAAGCTGACCCCCTCCAACGCCGACGACAAGGACTACACCTTCACCTTCTCCAACAACGTCAAGCGGTACTACCGCATCGACGCCGTGGATATGTACTTCGACGGTCAGATGGTGGGCACCCTCACCCGCTCCGAGTACCACGGCGGATACGCCACCGCTCACGGTGCCTTCCTGACCGTGACCAACATGGCCAAGGAATACGTGGCCTACGACAGCCACCTGGTCAAGTCCCCCATCACCCCCGACTATTCCAGCACCGAATACACCTCCGAGCGCCGCAGCAACGGCACCATATACTACCACGTGGGCAGCGGCCAGGAGGCCTTCGTGCCCTCCTGCACCCTCACCGAGGACGACGTGGATCGGCCCTTCAACTACGTAAACGGCCGCCTGTACGACCTGCAGGGCAACGTGCTGTTCACCACCATCGGCGAATACTCCACCCTGCGCAATTTCTACAACGGCTACGCCATCGTATATAAGGACTCCTTCTACGGCCTGATCAACACCGATGGTCAGGAGGTCGTGCCCCTGCAGTACAAGAGCCTGGGCGACGTGAGCAAGCAGGGCTACGTGTCCGCCCAGAAGGACGGCAAGTTCGGCTATGTGGACGTGAACGGCAACGAGACCTGCCCCTTCACCTACAACGCCGACGTGGTGCATCAGCGGGGCAACTTCGCCTACATCCAGGATCTGGACGGCACCTACATCGTGCTGAGCGCCGCCGTGGGCGTGCTGCCCGAGCATTACGCCGAGGTGGACATCCCCTACTACACCAACAACCAGGCCTTCGTCGCCAAGAACAGCGACAATGAGATCACCGTGGTGGACCTCTACGGCAACACCCTCCTGCCCTACACCAACACCTACGGCTACTTCGATCTCGCCGGCTCCGGCACCCTGGCGGTGGCCAAGTCCTATGAGACCAACAACTACGTAGCCATCCAGTTCCAGATCCCCGATGCCTCCGCCCAGCAGACCCAGACCATCGGCGGCGACCAGACCACCGCGCTGGTCAGCGCCATACTGGGCCAGATCACCGGCGGCGACCAGACCCAGGCCGAGGGCGACGGCTCCTGGACCTGCGAGAACGGCCACGGCGGCAACACCGGCAACTTCTGCACCGAGTGCGGCGCGGCCAAGCCCGCAGAAGCCAAGCCCGCCTTCTGCGCCAGCTGCGGCTTCGCCTTCGGCGAGAACGTGCCCAACTTCTGCCCCAACTGCGGCGCCGCCACCAAGTGACGCCAAACCAAAGCCCCACCAAAAGGACTGCCGCGAGAATCGGCAGTCCTTTTTTCTCTGAATTTGAAACGACAGGGACGTATCGCTTCGTCCCTCCGTTCCCCGCAATGACAGCGGGGCTTTCCCATCATTGCGGGAAGGTCGAAAGACCGACGAAGCAATCCGTCCCCAAAGCTTCAACGCTTTCCTCTTATCCGATGACGCTTCCCGGGGCCACGGAGCCGTCCACAGTCAACAGCCGCACGGAGCCGTCCGGATCCTCGGCACACAGCAGCATGCCCTCGGACACCTCCCCGGCCATCTTGCGGGGGGCGAAATTGGCCACCATGACCACGGTCTTGCCCACCATCTCCTCGGGGGTATAGTATTTGGCGATGCCGCTGCACACGGTGCGGGTCTCGCCGCCGCCCACGTCCAGTGTCTCCTTCAGGAGCTTTTCGCTCTTTTTCACCCGCTCGCAGGCGATGACCTTGGCGGCGATCAGCTTGATCTTCATGAAGTCGTCGAAGGAGGCGATGCCGCCCTCGGCCTTTTCCTCCGCCTTGGGCTCGGGCTTTTTAGGCTCGGGCTTCTTTTCCTCCTTGGCGGGCTCGGCCTTCCTGCCGCCGTTCAGAAACTCCAGTTCCTTGGCGATGTCCACCCGGGGGAAGAGAGCCGCGCCCTTCTTCACAACGGTGCCGGGCTTCAGCCCGCCGAACTGTTTCACGCTCTCCCAGGTCTTGAGGCTCTCGTCCGTCACGCCCAGCTGGGCATAGATCTGCTCGGGGGTAGAGGGCATGGTGGGATAGATATATACCGCCACCGCCCGGATGCACTCGGCCAGGTAATACATCACGGTCTTAAGCCTGGGCAGGCCCTCCTCGCTCTTGCCCAGCACCCAGGGCTGGTTCACGTCGATGTACTTGTTGCACTCGCCGATCAGCTTCCATATCTCGGACAGGGCCACGGAGAACTGGAGGTGATCCATCTGATCCTCCACGATGCCGGGCAGGGCCTCAAAGCGCTCTCTGAGGGCCTTGTCCACGTCCGTCTCCTCGCCGGGAGCGGGCACTTCGCCGCCGAAATACTTCTCGATCATGGCCACCACCCGGCTGACCAGGTTGCCCAGGTCGTTGACCAGGTCGGCGTTCATGCGGGTCAAAAGGGCCTCGTTGGTATAGCTGCCGTCGGAGCCGAAGGGCATCTCCCGCATCAGGTAATACCGCAGGGCGTCCACGCCGTATCTCTCCACGATGGGGCCGGGATAGACCACGTTGCCCTTGGACTTGCTCATCTTGTCCTCGCCGAAGAGGAGCCAGCCGTGGCCGAACACCTGCTTGGGCAGGGGCAGGCCCAGGGCATGGAGCATGATGGGCCAGTAGATGGTGTGGAAGCGGACGATCTCCTTGCCCACCAGGTGCACGTCCGCGGGCCAATACTTTTTATAGAGCTGATCCTGCTCGGTGCCGTATCCCAGGGCGGTGATGTAGTTGGACAGGGCGTCGATCCACACGTATACCACGTGGCCGGGATCGAAGTCCACCGGCACGCCCCACGTAAAGGAGGTGCGGCTGACGCACAGATCCTGAAGGCCGGGCCTTAGGAAATTGTTCAGCATCTCGTTGGCCCGGGACGGGGGCTGGATGAAGTCCGGATGGGTCTCGATATAGTCGATGAGCCAGTCCTGATATTTGCTCATGCGGAAGAAGTAGCTCTCCTCCTTCATGGGCTGCACGGGCCGCCCGCAGTCGGGACAGCAGCCGTTCTTGAGCTGGGTCTCCGTCCAGAAGGACTCGCAGTCGGTGCAGTACTGACCCTCGTATTCGCTCTTGTATATGTCGCCCTGGTCATAGAACTGCTTGAATATCTTCTGCACGATCTTCATGTGCCGGGGCTGGGTGGTGCGGATGAAGTCGTCGTATTCGATGTTCATCAGCTTCCACAGCTGCTGGGTCTCCCCCACGATCTTGTCCACGAACTGCTGGGGCGTGACCCCGGCTTCCTTGGCCTTTTTCTCGATCTTCTGGCCGTGCTCGTCGGTGCCGGTGAGAAAATAGGTGTCATAGCCCAGCATTTTCTTGAAGCGGGTCATGGTGTCCGCGGCCACGGTGGTATAGGTGTGGCCGATGTGCATGTTGCCGCTGGGATAATAGATGGGCGTAGTGATGTAGAATTTGGGCTTGTCCATGCGTTCTCCTCCTCAAAACAAAGGCTCACGCGCCGCGCGGCCCTATTGGATCCTCTTTAACAATTCGTCAGGGGTGACCGCCTCCACGCGGCTGTGCCCCGCGTAGTCGCGTATATTGGCGGTGACGATCAACTCGCACTCCGCCTGCTCGGCGCACAGATCCTGCAGGGCGTCCTCGAAATCCGCAAAATCGGTGTCGTCCACCGCCGAGAGTATGGCCTCTGTGCTGGCCCCGGACACGGTCATCAGCGTGCACAGCTCCCGAATAAAGCCCCGGCGCACGTCATCCGGCGCCTTCCGGGTCACGTACCATACGGTAGAAAGGGAATGAAGGGCGATGACCCCTTCGATCTTTTCCTCGGCGCACAACCGGACGATCCGGGCACACTCGGGGGCATACCGATCCTCCCGCCCGGACAGATAGGTCAGAAGCACATTGGTGTCAATGAGTACCTTCATGCGCGTCCTCCGTCCAGGCAGACGGGCCGTATTTTTCCTCCAGGGCCCTCGCCCGCTCCTCCTCCGAAAAGTCGTATTTGGCGCTTTGCCTGCGCAGCGCCTCCAGCCGCCCATACGCCTTCATCTTGGGCGACGCCTCCCCCGGATGGGCCGTTTTTCCATAAAACGGGTACATTCTCAGCATGACCTGCACCACGGCCCGCACGCTGTCCTCCGGCAGCGCGTCTATCAGATCATGGGCCCGCTCCCTCTGTGTCATGGGATGCGCCTCCTTTCCCCTGCCATTGTACCACAAAACCGGCGATACATCAATGCGGAAACCAAAACGCCCCCCGCATATCGCGAGGGGCGTAAAATGACGCGGTACCACCCTGCTTTGCCCAAAGGGCCTCATCCGGCCAACACCGGACCGGCGATAACGGCGCCCGCCGTCCGTTTGGGAGACCAGTCCCGCCCGGAAGCTCCGAAATCATCTTCACGACGCGCTCCGCCGCCGGCTTTCACCTGCCCCGGCTCTCTGAAGGCTTCCTTCGCCGCTACTCTTTTCTTCATCGCTGATATCAGAATTATACGAAAGCGGCGGAAGATTGTCAAGACTGTTTACCGTAAGACAACAAATTTCCCTGGCTCTATTCCTCCGTCCATATCAGTTCCGCGTCCGCAAGCTGTATATACAGATACCCGTTTTCCTCATAGGTCTCAAACCGCCCGGTCACCAGTATGTCTTTTCCCACCTCCGGATAATCCTCGGGGTATACATGCTCCCCCTCCCATATAAACTCCATCCCCTGGGTGCAGCAGGCCGCGGCGTCGGGTATGAGGGCGGCGAAGTATTCTTTGCCGGTGTCCGGGTCCTGAAAATAGCTGAACTTCCCCGCCACCCTGACGATGGCCCCGGTATACTCGTCCGGCGTCTCCATCATCTGCCACACCTGGGCGTAGAGCATGTTTCCGTTCATAAACGTCAGATCCAGATCCACCGGCGTCTCCTCCTCCGCGATGGCGCAGGAAAACACCATACAAACCAACAGTACCGCCAAAACCAATCCGCGCATACGATCCCTCCTTACCGCCGCAATATAAAGCGGCCAATGACGGCAAAAACGAAGTACATCAATATATCCACCGCCACGATGGTGGAGCCCACAGGGGTGCCTGCCAGTATGGACAGCAGGATCCCCGCCCCGGCACAGAGCACCGACAACACCAACGAGCAAAGGGTCACGCCCTTAAAGCTCCTGGCGATCCGCATGGCGGACAGGGCCGGGAATATGATCAGGGCGGATATGAGCAGGGAGCCCACCAGGTTCATGGCCAGCACGATGATCACCGCCACCACCACTGCGATGAGCAGATTGCAGGCGTCGGCCCGCACGCCCACGGCCCGGGAAAAGTCCTCGTCGAACGTGACGGCGAATATCCTGTCGTAGAAGCACACGAACAGCCCCGCCGCCGCCAGGGAGAACCCGGCGCACAGCCACACCTCCGCCTGGGTGAGGGTGAGTATGGAGGTGGAGCCAAAGAGGGTGGAGCACACGTCCCCCGACAGATTGGAGGACATGGAAAACAGGTTCAGTATCAGATACCCCAGCGCCAGGGCCCCCACGGAGATCATGGCGATGGCCGCGTCGCCCTGCACCCGGGCGTGCTTCCCCCTGCGCAAAAGGAGCACGGCGGAGAGTATGGTCACGGGCATCACGAAAAACATGTCGTTTTCCACCAGGAAGCGCACCACCCTGTGCGCCAAGCCGTCGTAGGACATATCCCGCACCCAGTGGATCAGGCTTTCAAGCCAGGGCTTGATGACCCCCGCCACGGCCATGGCCCCGAAGGCCACGTGGGACAGCCCGTCGCCGATAAAGGAAAACCGCTTGAGCACCAGCGTGACCCCGAGAAGCGACGAGCACATGGCGATAAGGCCCCCCACGATCAGGGCGTAGCGCACGAAGGGGAACCGGAAATACATGGAAAGGGTCTCCATCATGCCTCCTCCCCTCCTTCCAGGGTCAAAAACCGTCTCCCCGCGGCGCTCCGGCGATATTCATTCGCCGGCCCAAAGAACACGTCCCGGCCCAGGTGCAGTATATGAGTGGCCCTCTTCATGGCCTCCATAATGTCGTGGGAGATCATGATCACCGTCATCCCCTCCCGGTGGAGCCGGTCTATCAGGGCATACATCTCCCCGGTGACGTGGGGATCCAGCCCCGACACCGGCTCGTCCAGCAGAAGCAGCTTTTTGGCCGCGCACAGGGCCCGGGCCAGGAGCACCCTCTGCTGCTGGCCGCCGGACAGCTCCCTGTAGCACCGCTTCCGATACTCCTCCATGCCCATGCGCCGCAGGTTCTCCTCCGCCAGCGAGCGATGGGCCGCGCCGTAGAAGGGGCGGCGGCCCAGCCGGGACTGGCATCCGGAGAGCACGATCTCCCACACCGTGGCGGGAAAATCCCTCTGTATGGCCGTCTGCTGGGGCAGATAGCCGATCTCGTTGGGCATAAGGCCGTCTCCAAACACCACGGCCCCGCCCAGGGGCCTTTGAAGTCCCAGTATGGCGCGCATGAGGGTGGTCTTGCCGGAGCCGTTCTCCCCCACCACGCACAGATAGTCCCCGGCGCATACGTGAAATGTGAGATTGTCCAGGATCACGTGGTTTTCATACCCCAATCGCAGATCCCGGCAGGACAGAAGCGGCATATCGGCACCTCCCCAACGCGGTCGAAATTCAAATGATCAGCGGGTCAGCGCCGCCTCCAGCACAGCAAGATTGTCCTCCATCACCGACAGATACGTGACTCCGTTTCCCGCGTCCTGCCCGGTGGTGGACTGAAGGGAGTCAAGCGCCAGCACCTGGGCATCCTTGTCCCGGCTGTTGTCCACGATGGTCTGGGCGATCCGGTGGTTGTCCCCCTCGATGGTCAGCACGGTATGAAGGCCCAATTCGTCCACCTTGCCCGCCAGAAATACGATGGTCTCAAAGCTGGCCTCCGTCTCCGCGGAGCATCCGGAGAAGGCGGCGTAATAGGTCAGGCCGTAGTCGTCCGCCAGATAGCGGAAGGGGAACCGGTCTCCAAAGAGTATGGTGTCAAAGTCGGCGCTCTCCCGGACGGCGGCGTACCGTTCGTCCAGCTGGGCCAGCCTCCCGGCATAGGCCTCCGCGTTGGCCGCGTAGGCATCCGCATGGGCCGGGTCGGCCTCGCCCAGGGCAGCGGAGAGCCCCGTCACCAGCTTTTGGGCGTTGCGCAGCGACAGCCACACATGCTCGTCCAGCTCCTCCTCATGCTCATGCTCATGCTCCTCATGATCGTGCTCCTCGTCCTCGTGGCCGTGCTCCTCGTCCTCGTGGTCGTGCTCTTCGTCCTCGTGGTCGTGATCCTCGTCCCCATGGTCGTGGTCGTGCTCCATGCCCTCCACGATCTCCTCCGCCTTGGCGTCGTCGCCCATCAGCTCCATCAGGCTCACCACCACCATGTCCGGGTTCACGGCTTCCTTGAGGGCGTCCTCCACCCACTCATCGGACTCGCCGCCCACATACACGAACACGTCGCAGGTGGCCACCTTCATGATGTCACTGGCCGTGGGCTGATAGGAGTGAAGATCCACACCGTTGTCAAGGAGCATGGTCACCTCCACATTTTCTTCGTCCCCCACGATCTCCCGCGCCCAGTCGTATATGGGGAATATGGTGGTGACCACAGATATGCGATTGTCCTCCGCCAGGGCGGATCCGGAAAAGAGCAGGCAGAAAAGCATGGCCAGTGCCGCCATGCAGGCAGTGCATTTTATCATATGAATATCCTCCGGTCTCGTGAAATGAAAAGGAAAACGGCATAAAAAGGCATAGTCCGCCCCTGTATCAGGCAGACCACGCCCCGGAGGATCCCGTCAATTGTTCAGGCGCACCCGAAGGGCCACGGGAGATACCCTGGCCTTGCGATAGAAAATGGAAGAAAGAATATGGAAACCGTCAAGCTGGGACGCTATGACCCCCAGCATCGCCAGCGCCGTCAAAGCGCCCATCCGCCGGTGGTTTTCCCTCATCTCGCACAAAAAGCGGCACACCGGGCAATCCTCGCCCGGGCAGCGGTGATCCGCCTCGTGGATCATAAGGCCCCAGGAAAGAAGCAGCGCCAGCCCCGCCAACAGGGCCAGGGACAATGCCAGCACGCGGCGGCGGTTCATGGGCGCTCCTTTCCGGCCCCGGATCCGGGGCTCAATTTGAGAATTGGTCTCATTTTACCACAAAAACGGCTCTTGTCAATGCTCTCCTTCCGGCAAACAGGCTAATATTCTGTAAAAACGCCCCCGGGAACCTCGTCGTTCCCGGGGGCCGCAGAGTGAAACGGTATCAGGCTTCGGGTTCGCCCAGGGTGTCCCTGGCAACGGTGACCACCTTCCGGTCATACACGGAGAAGGCATTGTCCACCAGCGCCTTGTCGGGAGCGGGGGTAAACAGGCTCACCAGGGGCACGATCACCAGCCCCACCACCATGGCGAAGGCGCCGCAGTTGATGGGAGACTGGAGCAGGGCCGGGAAGCTGGAGCGGAAGAACAGGTTGAGGGTCATGATGCCCGCGCCGAATATGAAGCTGACCCACACGGCGGCCCGGCTGGTGCGCTTGATGTACAGTCCATAGAGGAACGGGGCCAGGAACGCTCCGGCCAGCGCGCCCCAGGACACGCCCATCAGCTGGGCGATGAAGTTGACGGTGGTGCTGTACTGCACGATGGCGATGATCACGGAGATGAGGATGAACACCACGATCAGCAGGCGCATGGTGAGCACCTGTTTTTTCTCGTCCATGTCCTTGATGATGTTGTCCTTCAAAAAGTCCAGCGTCAGGGTGGAGCTGGAGGCCAGCACCAGGGAAGAAAGGGTGCTCATGGAGGCGGACAATACCAGTATCACCACCACCGCCAGCAGGAACGGCGAGAGGCCCTCCAGCATCGTGGGCACGATGGAGTCGTAGCCGTTGGCCGCCACGTCGATCTTGTCGGAGAACAGCCGCCCAAAGCCGCCCAGGAAGTAGCACCCGCCGGCCACCACCAGAGCGAACACGGTGGATATGATGGTGCCCTTGCTGATGGCGTTTTCAGACTTGATGGCGTAGAATTTCTGCACCATCTGGGGAAGGCCCCAGGTGCCCAGGGAGGTCAGTACCACCACGCACAGAAGGCCGAAGGGATCCGGTCCAAAGAACGAGGCGAACACGCCGGGCATAGTCGACACGGAGGCGTCCTCCACCCTCGCCAGGTCGGTATAGGCCTGCATGAAGCCGCCGTTCTGGTTCAGCACCGCCGCGATCACCGCCACGATGCCCACCAGCATGATCAGTCCCTGTATAAAGTCGTTGATGGCGGTGGCCATGTAGCCTCCGGCGATGACGTATATGCCGGTCAAAACCGCCATGATGATGATGCACAGGGTGTAGTCGATGTGGAAGGCCATGCCAAAGAGCCGGGAGAGGCCGTTGTACAGAGACGCGGTGTAGGGGATCAAAAACACGAATATGATGGCCGAGGCGGCGATCTTCAGCGCCCGGCTGCCGAACCGCTTCTCAAAGAAGTCCGGCATGGTGGCGGAGGAAAGCTGCTGGGTCATGAGCCGGGTGCGCCGTCCCAGTATCACCCAGGCCATCAGCGACCCGATGATGCAGTTGCCCAGGCCGATCCAGGTGGAGGCCAGGCCGAAGCGCCAGCCGAACTGGCCCGCGTAGCCCACGAATATGACGGCGGAGAAGTAGGACGTGCCATAGGCGAAGGCGGTGAGCCAGGGGCCCACGGATCTGCCGCCCAGCACGAATCCGTTTACGTCGGCGGCGTGACGGCGGCTGTAAAATCCCACGCCCACCATAACGCCGAAGAACACCACCAGCATGATCAGTTTGATTGCCATAAGAACCTCCCCTTTCTTTGTTTGCGGAGGATAAAAAAACGTCCTCCGCGCTATCCTGCGCAGAGGACGGGATGATCCGATATCCCGCGGTACCACCTCTGTTTGGCGCTCTCTCACGAAAAGCGCCCTTGTTGACTTCTACGCCATCGCTTCAAAGCCAATCGCCGTAACGGGCGAAGCCGTCGCGTCCTAATGGGGAGATTCCCTTTCAGCGCGCCGCTGGCGGGGCCAGGGCCCCTTCGGGATGTATTCGTCCGCCCGCTCCGCCGCGGCCTCGCACCACCCGGCCGCTCTCTGAGGTGTCCGCGGGGGATTACTTGTTCCCGGTCATCGCGTTTATGGATAGGAGTTTACCACGGTAAAGCGCCGCTGTCAAGTAAAGATTTGGAAACGAACCGGGGCCGCCTTTCCGCCTCATGCACTGCCCCCATGCCCCGAAAATGCGTCAAAACATCCGTTACCTGACGCACTTTTTAACTCATCTATCCTGTCTAACACTCGAAAGTGCGTCAAAACATGCGTTACCTGACGCACTTTTTAACTCATCTATCCTGTCTA
>CADAGW010000029.1:12322-14097 GCA_902787475.1 uncultured Eubacteriales bacterium | reverse complement strand
GTCCTGGAAGGCATAGCTTTCGATCTGGGTCACCGTGTCGGGAATATGAAAAGACACCACGCCGCACCCGGCGAAGGCGCGGCTCCCTATGCCGGTGACGCCCTCGGGGAAGTCAAAGCGCTTTACCCCCACGCACCCGTCCAGCAGTCCCCCCGGGATCTGCGTCACGGGGCACAAAAGGGTCACGGAGGTGATGGACGAGCACCCGGAAAACACCGACCCGCCCAGCTCCGTCACGGTGGAGGGCACAGTGATGTCTCCCGAAAGGCTCTCGCACCCGCTGAACGCCCCGCCCCGTATGGACACGAGCCCCTCCCGCAGCTCCACGCTTTCAAGCGCCGTGCAGTTGCTGAACGCCAGCTGCCCGATGACCGTCAGGCTTTGGGGCAGGTCGATCTCCCGCAGGGCCCAGCAGCCCGAAAACATGCCCGGCCCAATGGCGGTCAGGCCCTCGCCCAGCTCCACCTCCGTCAGGGAATAGCAGGCGTCAAATACGCTTATCCCCCACTCCGTCACGGTGCCGGGCACATAGAGGCTGGTAATGGGCAGGTTCGAAAAGGCCATGCGGCCCACGCTTTCAAGCCCCTCCGGCAGGCGAAGGCTGGTGGCCTGGCAGCCGAAAAACGCCAGCTCCCCTATGCTCCGGATCCCCGTCCCCAGCCGGATCTCCGTCACGGACCCGCATGCGCAGAAGGCGCTCTTCCCCACATCCTCCACAGTGTCCGGGAGCTGGACCCGGGGAATGAGGCAGCACCCCTCAAAGGCGCACTCGTATATGTGCGCAAGGCCCTGGGGGAACGTGACGCCGGTGAGATTCCGGCATTCCCGGAACGCCTTGACGCCTATGGACACCGCGCCGCCAGGCAGGTGGACGGAGACAAGGCCCGTACATTCCTCAAAGGCGGAATCCGGGATCTCCCCGATGCCGTCCGGCAGGGTCACGGCGGTGAGGGACGAGCACCGGGCAAAGCAGGAGGGCCCCAGCATCACCACGTTCTCCGGAAGAGTACAGGATGAAAGGGCCTTGCACCCCTCAAAGGCCGACGCCCCCACGGCCATCAGATCCGTCGGCAGGGTGACGGAGGCGAGCTTTACGCACCCCTCAAAGGCGCCGGGCCCCACCGCCATCACGCCCTCGTGGACGGTATAGCCGGTCATGCTCTCGCAGTGCTGAAACGTGCCCTCGGGGATCACCTGCAGCCAGGAGGGCAGGCGGGCGGAGGTGAGGGAAACGCAGTAGGCCATCATGTAGTACCCCACGTCCTCCACCGTGTCGGGGATGGATATGGACGTGACCGAGGCGCACCCGCCGAAGGCGTAGCTGCCTATGGAGCGGACGCTGGCGGGGATGGTGACGGCCTCAAGGGATACGCAGTTCACAAACGCGGCGTTGCCAATGACCGCCACCTTGTTCAGCGGGCAGGCGGTCATGGCCGTGCAGCCGGAAAAGGCCTCGTCCCCTATGCTCTTAAGGGTGATGGGCAGGGTGACGGAGGTGATATGGGCCTTATCCTTAAAGGCTCCCTCCCCTATGGCCACCACGTTTTTATTTCCCAGCTTGCTGGGTATGGTCACATTGGCGGCCGTGCCCGTGTAGCCGGTGACGGTGGCGCCGGCATCGTCCGCCGTCCAGGCAAAGCCGTTGGTGGTGCCGCTGGTGTCCGCCAGGGCGGGCAGGACCCACAGAACAGATACGAGCAGTATCAGCGCGGTCAGCGTCTTTTTCATGAGCAGACATCCTCCTTTTTTGTCCAGGAGGCGGAAGACCGCCCGGT
>CADAGW010000029.1:0-12298 GCA_902787475.1 uncultured Eubacteriales bacterium | reverse complement strand
ACAATCAGGTTATAACACATTTTTTCATTCCTGTCAAGGCTTTGACGGCTTTTCCTGCGATACGGTTTCATTTGTGCATTTTTCACCCCCAACGGGCTATTTATCTCGAAATAAACCCCGGATGCGCTTGACAAAGAGGGGCAAAGATGGTATATTCTATTCATTATTAAATCGATTCAAAATGGGAGGATATATGGCTTCCTCGAAAAAAACCCCTTCCCGGCCCAAGGCTCCCGCCGCGGGCAAGACCAAAAGCAAATCTGCGCCGAGAAAGAAACCCGCTCCAGCACCGGAAAAGCAACGGGGCTCGGGGCGGGAATTATTCGGTTTGTTCCTGCTGTGCCTGGGCGTGCTCTCGGGCATCTATTCCTTTTTCCCCTCCCGCAACATGGCCACGGACGTGCTGCAGGGCCTGGCGGGCAGGCTGTGCTTCCTGGTGCCCCTGATCCTTCTGTGGATCGGGGCCCTGGTCACCTTTTCCTCCGCCAGCCGCAAATTAAACCCCCGGCGCATCACCCTCATCTCTCTCCTCGTGGCGCTGGTGTTCGCCTTCGTGCACCTGATCGGCATCGAGGAATCCTTCTATCAGGTGCGGGTGCGCAACTGGCTCAACTACGCCCTCTACTGCTACGACGAGCAGGCCGGAGCCGGCTTTTTGGGCGCGGCCCTCAGTTATCCCCTCTTTTTGACCGTGGGCCGGGTGGGCGGCATGGTGGTGCTGGTGTTTTTGGCCATAGGAGATCTGGTGCTGCTTAGGGTCATATCCCTTCAGAAGATCGGCTCCGCCGCCCAGAAGATGGCCCGGAAGCGGGCCGAGGACATGCGGGAAAAGCGGGACGAGTGGCGCACCGGGCGGGACGAGCGCAGAAAAGAAAAAGAGGCCGCCCGCAAGGAAGCGCTGTATGTGGAAAAGATCGCTCCCCTCTCCCCCGGGCCCTCCGACGCCGACGCTCCCGCCGGGCGCAGGCGGGTGCCCTCCCAGGCCGTGTCCGCCGACGCCACCGTGTTCGAGCCGGACAAGGGAGCGGAAGAAGGCATATTCGAGCCCGTGGCCCGGGGCCGCAAGGCCCGGGTGCTGGACAAAAAGAAGGACGAGGAAGCGCCGAAGTCCGCGGAGCCCGTGGACGTGTTCACCGACATCGTGCCTCCGGAGGAAATATCCGAGACCGGTTCGGACGAGGATTCCCCCGACTTCGTGGGCTACGCCGACGGCGTCACCGCGGAAGAGTCCCAGGCGGAAGAGCCCGCCCAGCCGGACGCGGAGATCCAGCACAATACCGAAGAGCCCGAGGACGACAATCCCGCCTTTGAGAGCGAGAGCGACGACCTGATCGAGCGGACCTCCCCCTTCGTCACCGCCGGCCGCCGGGGCGCGCCCAGGGAAATGGAGATCGTGCCCGACCGGCCCCAGCCCCAGGATCCGGGCGAGAGGATGGACGGTTCTCCCCTCAAGGCCCCGGAGGTGGAGCCCCGCATCGAGGAGGAGGAGTTCGAGGAATACAACTACCCGCCGGTGGATCTGCTGGCTCCGGCCAAGCCCTCCCAGGCGGCCATGCACAAGCAGAGCGACATCGAAAAGTCGAGGAAGCTGGCCGAGACCCTCCAGTCCTTCGGCATCGCCGCCAAGCTGGTGGGCATCGCCCACGGCCCGGCGGTGACCCGGTTCGAGCTGCTGCCCGCCCCGGGCGTAAAGGTCAGCAAGATCACCGCCCTGGCGGACGACATCGCCCTGTCCCTGGCGGCCCTCAATATCCGCATCGAGGCCCCCATCCCCGGCAAATCCGCCGTAGGCGTGGAGGTGCCAAACGACGAGGTAGAGATCGTGCCCCTTCGGGAGGTGCTGGAGAGCAACGAGGCCCGCAAGCATCCCTCCCGGCTGGCCGTGGCCCTGGGCAAGGACAACAGCGGCCGCTACATCGTGGCGGACCTGGCCAAGATGCCCCACCTGCTCATCGCCGGCGCCACCGGATCCGGTAAATCCGTGTGCATCAACGACTTCATCTGCTCCATACTCTACCGGGCCACGCCCGAAGAGGTGCGCCTCATCATGATCGACCCCAAGATGGTGGAGCTGTCCGTATACAACGGCATCCCCCATCTTCTCACCCCCGTGGTCACCGATCCCAAGAAGGCCGCCGGGGCCCTCAACTGGGCCGTGGCGGAAATGACCCAGCGCTACAAGATGTTCGCCGACAAGGGCGTTCGTGACATGAAGGGCTACAACCTCTCCCTCACCGAAGAGGAAAAGCCCATGCCCCAGATCGTGGTGATCATAGACGAGCTGGCCGACCTTATGATGGTCTGCCCCGGCGAGGTGGAGGATTCCATCTGCCGGCTGGCCCAGCTGGCCCGGGCGGCGGGCATACACCTGGTCATCGCCACCCAGCGGCCCTCCGTCAACGTCATCACCGGCATCATCAAGGCCAACATCCCCTCCCGCATCGCCTTCACCGTGGCCTCCCAGGTGGACAGCCGCACCATACTGGACGTGGGCGGCGCGGAGAAGCTGCTGGGCCGGGGCGACATGCTATTTGCCCCCGCCGGCACCACCAAGCCCACCCGCGTGCAGGGCGCCTGGGTCAGCGACAAGGAGGTGGCCTCGGTGGTGGAATACATCAAGGAGCGCCACGACGCGGAGTACGACCCGGACATCATAGAGCACATGAACCGGACGGACGAGGAAGAGGAACCCGAGACCGCCGAGGAGTCCGGCGAGGTGGACGAGCTGCTGCAGCAGGCCATAGAGATGAGCGTGGAGAGCGGCCAGGCCAGCATCTCCATGCTGCAGAGGCGGCTGAGAGTGGGCTACGCCCGGGCCGGGCGGCTCATAGACGATATGGCGGCCCGGGGCATCGTGAGCCAGTCCGAGGGGGCCAAGCCCCGCACCGTGCTCATCACCCGGGATCAATACAGGCAAATGTTTGGAGATATGACATGACAGTATACGTGCTGAATCTGGGCTGCGCCAAGAACCGGGTGGACGGCGAGGTGCTCATGGGGATCATGGAAAACGCGGGGTATCAGCTGGTGGACGACCCGGCGGACGCCGAGCTGATCGTGGTGAACACCTGCGGGTTCATCGAGTCCGCCAAGCAGGAGTCCATAGACGCCCTGTTCGAGATGAACGAATACCGGGAAACGGGAAGGCTCAAGACCCTGGTGGCCACCGGGTGCCTGGCCCAGCGGTACCACGACGAGCTGATGGCGGACATGCCGGAGCTGGACGGCATCATGGGCGTGAGCGACTATCAGAACACGCTCAAGGCCATGGCCGACGCCAGGCGGGGCCTTCGTCCCATGTGCGTGGGCGACGGGGAGCGGTTCTTAAAGGCCCCCCGGCACCTGACCGGAGGCGGGTATTCGGCGTATGTGAAGATATCCGACGGCTGCGACAACCGGTGCACCTACTGCGCCATTCCCCTGATCCGGGGCGGCTACCGCTCCCGGCCCATGGAGGACATCGTCGCCGAGTGCCAAAATCTGGCGAAGGAAGGCGTCACGGAGCTGACCCTCATCGCCCAGGACACCTCCCGCTACGGCATCGACTTCCCCGGCCGTCCCCTCCTTCTGCCCCAGCTGCTCAAAACCGTCAGCGATATCCCGGGCATAGAGTGGATACGGGTGTTGTACTGCTATCCCGACACCTGCACGGACGAGCTGCTGGACACAGTGGCATCCCTTCCCAAGGTGGCCCCCTACCTCGATCTGCCCCTCCAGCACATAAACGGCAGGCTGCTGAAGGTCATGAACCGCCGAGGCACCCCGGAGGATATAAAGTCCCTCATCGCCAAATGCCGAAAAAGGGGCATACTCATCCGCACCACCCTCATCGTGGGCTTCCCCGGGGAGACGGAGGAGGAGTTTGAGGAGCTGCTCGATTTCGTGAAAGAAACCCGATTTGACCGCCTTGGCGCGTTCACCTATTCCCCCGAGGAAGGCACGAGAGCCGCCCAAATGCCCGATCAGATCGACGAGGCCGTAAAGGAAGAGCGTCTCGACCGCCTGATGCGCCTCCAGCAGGAGATCTCCGCCCGGATCGGAAAATCCCGGGTGGGCACCGACTGCCGGGTGCTCCTTGAAAAGCAGGAGGGAGACCAGTGGATCGGCCGGTCGATCCTTGAGGCCCCCGACGCCGACGGAGAGATACGGGTGAAGGTCAAAGGCCCTCACGCCGCCGGAGAATACATACCCGTCCGCTTGACCGCGTCGTCCGAATACGATTTATACGGGGAGGAAATGTAGCATGAATCTGCCCAACAGGATCACCGTACTGCGCATACTGCTCATACCCGTGGTCATCGTGCTGATGATGATCCACTCTTCCGCCGCCCAGTGGGCCGCCGCGGTGGTGTTCGTGGTGGCGGCCCTCACCGACCTGATCGACGGCAAGATCGCCCGCAGCCGCAACCTGGTCACCGACTTCGGCAAGTTCCTGGACCCCATCGCCGACAAGCTGCTGGTGTTGGGGGCCATGACCATGCTGGTGGAGCAGGGCAAGCTGGCGGGCTGGATCGTGATCGTGTTCCTGGCCCGGGAGTTCGTGATCTCCGCCTTCCGCATGATCGCCGCCTCCAGCGGCACCGTCATCGCCGCGGGCAAGCTGGGCAAGATCAAGACCCTGCTCCAGTCCTTCGCCGTGCCCATGCTGATGCTCTTGAAGCCCACCGGCGGCGCCTCTCCCCTTTTCGGCGCCTTCGGCGTGGCGCTCTCGGACGTGTTCACCTGGGCCGCCATGCTGATGGCGGTGGTGTCCTGCGTGGACTACATCATGAAGAACCGGGAGATCATGAAGGGGTGGAAGATGTGATTTGCGAGATCCTGTCCGTGGGCACCGAGCTTTTGATGGGCCAGATCGCCAATACGGACGCCCAATACCTCTCCCGCAAGCTGTCCCAGATGGGCATCACGGTGTACCGTCACAGCGTGGTGGGAGACAACCCGGATCGCCTGCGGGAGGCGGTCAAAACCGCCCTTTCCCGGTGCGACCTCCTCATCACCTCCGGCGGCCTGGGCCCCACGGAGGACGACATCACCAAGGAGATCGTCTGCGAGGTGATGGGCTTTCCCCTCGCCCTGCATGAGGAGAGCAAAGAGGCCATAGAGGCGTTTTTCGCCCGGGTGGGCAGGGAGATGACCCCCAACAACCTGCGCCAGGCCATGCAGCCCGTGGGCGGCATCGTAATGCGGAACCGAAAGGGCACCGCCCCCGGGTGTATCGTGGAAAAGGACGGCAAAATCGCCGCCGTACTGCCCGGGCCCCCCAGGGAGCTAAGTGGCATGTTCGAGGATCAGCTGGAGCCCTATCTTCTCCAAAAGACCGGCCTCACCTTCTTCAGCGAATACCTGCGCATCGTGGGCGTGGGCGAATCGAAGGTGGAAGCCGTGCTCGAGGATCTGTTCCACTCCGCCGACCCCACTCTGGCCCTCTACTGCGCGCCGGGCGAGGTGCAGGCCCGCATCACCGCCGCCTGCAGGCGGGGCGAGGACGGAAGCCAAAAGACCGCCCCCGTTAAGAAAGAGATATACCGCCGCCTGGGAAACAGCGTATATGCCGAGGGCGAGGACGCCTCCATGGCGGCGACGCTCCTTGATATGATGCGGTCCCGCGGCATGAAGCTGGCCCTGGCGGAGAGCTGCACCGGGGGCCTGCTGGCCAGCAAGCTGGTGGCCTTAAGCGGCGCGTCCGACGTGCTGCTTGCCTCCCTGGTGACCTACGCCAACAGCGCCAAGGAGGCCCTGCTGGGCGTTCCTTCCACTATACTCAATACCTGCGGTGCCGTCAGCTCCGAATGCGCTCTGGCCATGGCCCGGGGGGCCAGGGAAAAGACCGGCGCGGACTGCGCCATATCCGTCACCGGCATCGCCGGGCCCGGCGGCGGCACTCCAGAAAAGCCCGTGGGCACGGTGTACGTGGGCCTCAGCGGCCCCTTCGGCGACAAATGGGAACGGCTGAGCCTGACGGGGGACCGGACCCACATTCGGGAGGTCACCTGCCTCTACGCCATGAACCTGATGCGGCTGGCCATATTATCGCCCGATCAGTGACACTTTACAGCGGAGGTGCGATGCCATGCTGATCCATTATGACGACGCCTTTGCCACCATGCTTCTGACCCTCCGTCTGTCCCCGGACAACGCGGTCAGGCCCCTGACGCCCCGGGAGTTTCACCGGGTGAACAAAAAGATCACCTATCCCGGCAGGCTTCTGGGCCTCAACGTGGACGACGTGGCCCGGGAGCTGGGCGAAAAGGAGGAATTTGCCTACCGGGTGGTGTCCCTCATGTCCCGCATGGTGCCCCTGTCCCTTCTGCTGGAGCAGTGCCAGGCGTCGGGTCTCGAGGCCATCGCCCTGTGCGAGGAATACTACCCCATGCGGCTGTGGACGAGGCTCGGCAACGACGCCCCGCCGGTGCTCTTCTCCTGCGGCAATCTGGAGCTTCTCAAGGAGCGCGGCGCGGCGGCACTGGGCGTGTCGGCCAAGCGGGACTTTACCCATGAAGCGCGGGAATTTGCGCATCTCGCGGCGGAGAACCAGGTGGTGGTCTGCACCGACGGCAGCGAGGGCCTGGGCGAGACGTTCCAAAGGGCCGCGGACGAGGCGGACGGCAGGGTGATCTCCTTCCTGGCGGAGCCCCTTCTCCAGCGGGTGTACCAGCCCGGCTTCGCCGAGATGATCGCCACGGGCCGGGCGCTGGCCCTCTCCGCCCGGGAGCCGGAGGAGCCCTTTGATCCGGGCCGCGCCAGGGAGCGGGGCATGTGCCTGTGCGCCCTGTCCGACTTCGCGGCGCTGTACTGCCTGGAGCGCACCGAGGGCCCCCTGTGGGATGCCGCCTCCACCGCTCTCTCCATCAAAGCCGTGCCCCGGCTCCACGTCCGCGCGGAGGAGGGTCTCTCCGGCAACACTGCCCTCATATCCCGTGGCGCTCTCCCCTTCCACCGCACCAGCGAGCTGCCCTTTTCCCGGCCCGAAATGGTGGACGGGTACCAGCTGAGCTTCCTCAGCTGACATCAAACGCATACAAAAACCGCTCCGGGCGCAATGCCCGGAGCGGCGTGTTTTAGGGAAAGGCGATTACTTGTTCAGCACGGAGTTGATGCACTCGTCGGCGAACTTGGCGGCGGCGTCCAGATCGGCCTGGGTGGGATGGCTGCCGAAGAAGCCCTTGCCGGTGCACACGAAGGTCTTGTCCAGCACGTTCACATGCCGCTCCTTGAGCAGGGCCTTCACCTCGGCAAAGGCGGCGTCGCTCTTGGAGGGGTTGGCGGCGAACAGGGCCACGTTGGCCACACGGTTGGAATCCATGGACTTGACGAACTCCAGCATGACCTTATCGGCCTTCTTGCCCTCGATGCCCAGGAACATGATCACGACGCCTTCCGGCATATAGGCGGGGGGCAGGGGCTCCTTGGTCATCTTGCACTGGCGGGCGATGGCTTCCGCCACCATTTCCACGGAACCTTTTTTGCTGATGTAATGAACGCGGCCTTTGACCATTGCCATAACAAAATGCCTTCTTTCCTGAAATTTTAGATTATAATGTATTCTATCATGGAATTGTTGCGTTCGTGCGTAGAGAGGAATAATTTATGCCGCATCGGGAGGACAAATCATATGGATAGCCCGTCACACGTCCTTTTCCGTGATCAGGGCGTGGAAGAGGGACTGTCTCTCCACCGCCTCCGGCGACACGCAGAAGGTGTCTTTGAGGCACTCCATGGCCCCGTCCACGTCCGACGCGGGATTTGCGTGGAGCACGGCGATGGTCTCGCCCCTGTCCACCCTGTCCCCCACCCGCTTTTTGAGCACGATGCCCACGGCGGGGTCGCTCTTCTCGCCCTTGTGGGTCCTGCCCGCCCCCAGGCACCGGGCGGCGGTGCCGATGTCGTTGGCCCGGCACCGGGACAAATACCCGCTCTCCCGGGCGCATATGGGGATGAGCCTTTTCGCCCTGGGCAGAAGCCCCGGATCCTCCGCCACCCTGTCGTCTCCCCCCTGGGCGCGGATCATGTCCTTGAGCTTTTGAAGTCCGGCTCCGTTTTCGAGGGCCTTCCTGGCCTTGTCAAGCCCCTCCTCCCGGCTTTGGGCCAGCCCTCCCATCGCCAGCATCTGGGCGCAGACCTCCAGCGACACGTCCTTAAGGGGCCCCTCCGCCTCCCCGGAGAGCATGTATATGGCCTCCTCCACCTCCAGGGCGTTGCCCACATACATGCCCAACGGCTGGCTCATGTCCGTGACCATGGCCCGGAATCTCCTGCCCGCGCCGCAGCCGATCCTGACCATCTTTTTGGCCAGCTCCACCGCGTCCTCAAGCCTTGCCATGATGGCCCCGTCCCCGGTCTTTACGTCCAGGAGCACCGCGTCGCACCCCGCGGCCAGCTTTTTCGACAATATGGAAGATATGATCAGCGGCATGGCGTCCACCGTGGCGGTCACGTCCCGCATGGCGTAGAGCACCCCGTCGGCGGGAGCCAGGTCGCTGGCCTGCCCGGTGACCACCAGCCGGGTATCCCTGGCGGTGTCCATAAACTCCTTGGCCGTCAGGTCCACCCGCATGCCGGGTATGGATTCCAGCTTGTCAAGCGTCCCCCCGGTAAATCCCAGCCCCCGCCCGCTCATCTTGGCCACGGTGAGCCCGCAGGCGGCCATGAGCGGCGCGGCCACCAGGGTCACGGTGTCCCCCACGCCGCCGGTAGAGTGCTTGTCGGCCTTGACGCCGGGCAGAGAGGACAGATCCAGCATCCGCCCAGAGTGGGCCATTTCAAGGGTCAGATCCAGCGTCTCCCCATCGTCCATGCCGTTTATGCGGATGGCCATGAGCATGGCCCCCAGCTGGCAGTCCTCAAAGGATCCGTCCACCGCGCCCTTCACAAACGCGCCGATCTCCTCCCTGGTGAGCCTTTCCCCCCGGGCCTTCCGGGCAATGATGTCATATGGCCGCATTTCGTTTCCTCCCGCCCCTGTTCAAAGATTAGAAATCCGTGAACACAGTATAACACATTCTTGAAAAAATGGAAACCCCCTTTCCAAAACCGCCAAAATCAGGTATAATTCCATGAGAGAGGTTCCGGCCACCGGCCGGGAGAGGAAGCGATACCGTCGTGAAGATACTGCTTATATCGTCTGAATATACCGGCCACGGCCACAAGAGCATTTGCGCCGCCCTCACCGAGCAGTTCAGCACATACCCGAATGTGGAGACCGACATCGTGGACGGCTTTACCTGGATCGGCAAGATGGGGCTGTATATGTCCAAATCCTACGGCCCCACCACCCGCTACGCCAAGAGCCTGCACCGGCTGACCTACGAGCTGGGCAACCGGAGCGCGGAAAACGTGGCGGAGCTGATCGCCGCCCTGATCCGCAAAAAGTTCACCTCCTACATACTGGACAAGCGGCCCGACCTAATCGTCACCAGCCACCCGCTCTTTAACGGAAGCATATGCATACTTCTTAAGGAAATGGACCTTGACATCCCCGTCATCGCCCACCAGGCGGACCTGATCAACATCCACACCACCTGGTGCGACATACGGCCCTACCGCACCATCTGCCTGACCCAGGAGGCGGAGGAGGTCACCATGCGCCAGGGCCTGCCCCGGGAAAAGGTGCTGCTTGGCGGTTTTCCCACCCGCAAGGCATTCTGCGACGCCGCCCGCAGCGACCACCGGGAGCCTTACAAGGGGGTCGGCCCATTCCACTGCCTCATCGCCAGCGGGGGCGAGGGCTCCGGGAGCCTGCGCAAATACGCCAAGGCCCTTCTGCGCGGGTTCGACTGCAAGGTCACGGTGCTCTGCGGGCGCAACGCGAGGCTGAAATCCCTGCTGGAGGAGGATCTGTCCGAATACGGCGGGCGGCTCACGGTCCTGGGCTTTGTGGACAACGTGCAGGACTATCTGATGGACTCCGACCTGATGATCTCCCGGGCCAGCCCCAACACCATCATGGAGGCAGTGGTCTGCGCCACGCCGGTGATCCTCACCGGGGCCCTGCCCGGCCAGGAGGAGGAGAACCCCGCCATGATCGAAAGCCACGGGCTGGGGGTGTCCTGCAAGAGCGCAAAGGAGATGGTGCAGGTGGTGGAGGGCCTGATGGCCGATGGGGCCGCCGGCCTTGAGCGCATCCGCCAGGCCCAGCTCCGCTACCGAAACCTGGACAACGCCAAAAACAACGTGGACATGATCATGAAGCTGTATCAGCAGTACAAGGCCGGTCACAATTGACCGGCCATTCATTTGACATTCATTCAATTATTTGGTACAATACGATGGTTGTTTACGGCACGATCACAGGCTTGCGGCGGAAATCCCGCCCCGACGCGCGCAACGCCTCGTCCCCCGTGCACAGCCCGAATATGTCCGTGGCCAGCGCGTCCATCCTGAGATCCCCGTCGTCCTTTATGGCCGACGGATCGGCGCACAGGGGGATGGTCCCCTTTTCCCGGATCCTGCGCATAAGCGGCGACGCGCTCCTTCTGAACCCCAGCACCCGGGCGTACCGGGGCGCTTCGTCCGCCCTGGGCGTAAGGCCCAGCATCGCCTGGGCGCAGAGCCTGGACAGCCGGGCCCAGGTGTATCTCTTGCACTTGGCCAGGGTCAAAAGCGCCTCCCGGCTCCCCGCCTCCCTGGCCGCCCGGATCAGCCGATTTTCGACCCCCTCGCCCCCGTCGCACAGATGGGCAAGCCTTTCCAGCTCCATGGTCCTCAGGGCGTAGATGAGCAGGTCGTCAAACCGCCGGGGATCATACAGCCGATTTCTGTCCCGGAGCTTCTCCAATGTGGCCTCCGGCACGAAGGCGGACAAGTCCTCTCCCCTCATTGCGGCGCTTCGTATGGCCGTGGCGGAGGCAAAGCCCTCCCCCGGCAGCTCTTCCGCGTGATAATCCCCCGCCCGGGGCACCCCGTATATCTCCATGGGCTCGCCCATCAGCAGATTGGCCCGCATATATTCCATGGCCAGCGCGTTGTTGGGGAGGGACAGCGCCCCCTCCTCCGCGCCGTACAGCCGGCACAGCGCCTCGCTCCTGGCCCGGGCCAGCGTCTCGCCCCGGTCAAGCCCCTGCCGTATGGCGGCCCTGAGCTCGGCCGGCTCGTCACATAATATCTTCGCCAGCGGCAGAAGGGTGTCGACGGGCGATTCGCACCCGAAGCACAGCGCGTCCGCTCCCATGCCCGAGAGGATCCCCACGCCTCCCCGGGCGAACCAGTCCGCCGAGCGCACGGCGAATCGGGCGGGCAGCTCCACCACCAGGTCCGCGCCATGCAAAAGGGCGCACTCCGCCCTCTCCCACTTGTCCATCACCGCGGGCTCCCCCCGCTCCACGAACGACCCGCTCATCACCACCGCCACATAGTCGCACCCGGTGACCTCCCTGGCCCGGGCCAGGTGATAGGCGTGGCCCAAATGAAACGGATTGTATTCCGCCACGACGCCGCAAACCCGCATCAGCGCACCTCCCCACGGGCGGAGTATACCACAACTGACAGTTTTTTTCAATATGGAGGCATACAAATGGCAAAGCTCTACTTCCGCTACGGAGCCATGGGCTCCAGCAAAACCGCCAACGCCATCATGGTGCACTACAACTACGAGGAGCGGGGCCAGAAGGCCCTGCTGCTGAAGCCCCGGCTGGACACCCGGGACGGGGACAAGATCATCCGCTCCCGGTCGGGCCTGGAGCGCCCCTGCGAGTTCGTGGAGTCCCTGCCCGATATCGACGTGACGCAGTACGACTGCCTCATCGTGGACGAGGCCCAGTTTCTGACCCGGGAGCAGGTGGAGCTTCTCGTCCACATCGTGGACGACCTCAACGTCCCCGTGGTGGCCTACGGCCTGCGGGCGGACTTTCGGGGCGAGCTGTTCCCCGGCAGTCAATACCTGCTGGCCTGGGCGGACACCATCGAGGAGGTCAAGACCGTCTGCTGGTGCGGCCGGAAGGCCACCTGCAACACCCGGGTGCTGGGCGGCAAGGCGGTCAAGACCGGAGAGCAGATCATGCTGGGCGGCAACGAGAGCTATGTGAGCCTGTGCCGCCGCCACTGGGCCAAGGGCCAGCTGGGGCCGGAAGAAGAATAAGAAAGGGAGCAAGGGTACATGCTGCAAAGCGTCATCGCGGCAGTCTTTTTCGTGATCCAGAACCTGAGCAACAAGCTGTTTTCCCGGGACTTCAAAAAGGGCCTCTATCCCCTCTGCGCGCTGAACGCCCTGGCCCTCACCATGGGCACGGCCCTTCTGTGGCTCCTGTTCCGTCCGGGTATGATGCCCGCCGGGGCCATGGCCTGGGCGGCGCTCTTCGGCCTC
>CADAGW010000028.1 GCA_902787475.1 uncultured Eubacteriales bacterium | reverse complement strand
TCCGGATGGTACATGTCCGCGAGCACGTCCAGTCGATGGTCCGGCACCGCCACCACGCCCGTGTTGGGCTCTATGGTGCAGAAGGGATAGTTGGCCGCCTGCGCGCCCGCGCAGGTGATGGCGTTGAACAATGTGCTCTTGCCCACGTTGGGAAGTCCCACTACGCCCAATTTCATAGGATCACAACTCCTTTATTTCTCAGGAAATGGGCCCGGCCGCCTCGCCCGGCCCTTCTTCATGCCTATATTATATCAGACCCGCCCCTTTTTCTCAATACCGCCCTGTGTAATCAAATGACAAAATTCTGAGGGGAGGCGGGGGGAGGCAGGGGTTACGCTGAGGGCTGCTCGCCCTCAGACTCCTCGCCAAAGGGACTTGTCCCTTTGGAATCCCCTCTTGCCGCCCTTCGGGCGGGGAGCTGGATGATGTTGGAGCATGAACTTCATGATTTGTCATTCAATAAAACGCAGTCCCAAGGACAGCGGATTGCTTCGTCGCCAGGCTCCTGACGACAGGAACGAATCCCAAATATATATTTTTTTCCCCGCTCGTAGAGCGGAAGATGGGATTCTTATGGGGGCGAACGCAGGCACCCGCCAGTGGCGGGATAGTGCCGCGGAGAGCCCAATGAGCTAGGGAGACTTTGGGTATACGGATTCCCAAAGCGACCATTGCGAATTGAGGCAATGGTCCTTAAGTCAGGACGTCTGAGGGGCTGAAATCCCTCAGCGCCTCCCAGACATAAAAAAATTCCGCCTGCCCTGTTGGGCAGGCGGCGATGAAACCGATCACTTCGCGAAGTCCACTGCGCGGGTTTCGCGGATGACGTTGACCTTGATCTGTCCGGGGTATTCCATTTCCTTCTCGATGCGCTTGCAGATCTCCCGGGCCAGTATGAGAGTGCCGGCGTCGTTGACGTCCTCGGGCTTGACCATGATGCGGACCTCCCGGCCGGACTGTATGGCGAAGGACTTGTCCACGCCCTCGAAGGAATTGGCGATCTCCTCCAGCTTTTCGAGCCGCTTGATGTAATTTTCCAGCGACTCCCGGCGGGCGCCGGGCCGGGCGGCGGAGATGGCGTCGGCGGCCTGCACCAGCACGGCCTCCACGGACTGGGGCTCCACGTCGTTGTGGTGGGCCATGATGCAGTGCACCACGCTGTCCGGCTCGTGATACTTCTTGGCCAGATCCGCGCCGATGGTGACGTGGGTGCCCTCCACTTCGTGGTCGATGGACTTGCCGATGTCGTGCAAAAGGCCCGCTCTCTTGGCCAGCTGCACGTCGGCCCCCAGCTCGGCGGCCATGATGCCGGCCAGATGGGACACCTCGATGGAGTGCTTGAGCACGTTTTGCCCGTAGCTGGTGCGGTACTTCATGCGGCCCAGCAGGCGGACCAGCTCGTGGTGTATGCCGTGCAGGTTGGTCTCGAACACGGCCTGCTCGCCGGCCTCGCGGATCTGGTTGTCCACTTCCTTGCGGGCCTTTTCCACCATTTCCTCGATGCGGGCGGGATGGATGCGGCCGTCCATGATCAGTTTCTCCAGGGCGATGCGGGCCACCTCCCGGCGGACCGGATCGAAGCCGGAGATGATGACGGCCTCGGGGGTGTCGTCGATGATCAGATCCACGCCCGTGGCGGTCTCCAGGGTGCGGATGTTGCGGCCCTCGCGGCCGATGATGCGGCCCTTCATGTCGTCGTTGGGCAGGGCCACCACGGATACCGTCGTTTCGGCCACGTGGTCTCCCGCGTAGCGCTGTATGGCCTGGGCGATGATGTTGCGGGACTTTTTGTCCGCCTCTTCCTTGGCCTTGGATTCGATCTCTCTCACTTCAACCGCGGCGTCGTGGTAGGCTTCCTTGCGGATGCGGTCCACCAGTATGTCGCGGGCTTCTTCCATGGTCATGTTGGAGATGCGCTCCAGCTCAGCCTGCTGCCGGTCGTGGATCTCCTGGGCCTCGGCCTCCAGCCGCTCGGCCTCCTTGTATTTCTGATTCAGATTCTCTTCCCGAACTTCCAGATTGTCCAGCTTTTTGTCCAGTGTTTCCTCGCGCTGATTTACGCGCCGTTCCAAACGGGATACCTCGTTGCGGCGATCCCGGATCTCCTTGTCCAGGTCGTTCTTGAGGCGAATGACCTCCTCCTTGGCCTCCAGAATGGCTTCCTTCTTGTTTTCCTCCGCCTTCCGGGTGGCCTCCTCCAGCAGGTTCTTGGCAAACTCCTCCGTGCGGCCGATCTTTTGCTCCATCACGTTCTTACGATAGAGATACCCGGCCGCTGCGCCGCAAATCAACGCGATCAACGCGGACAATATCGCGATGATCACAGGACTCAAGTATGGGTCTCCTCCCTTCTTTTTGATACTTTGAACCGGAATACTCCGATGGTAGCATTGAAGTTCAATAAAACCATTTTATATGCATTTGGTTAAGATGTCAAGGGAATTTGGGGGCTTTGTCGACAAATCTTTGTTCAAATTGCATAAAATCCGCCTGAAATGTTCATTTTCAGGGACAAAGGGCCGCTTTTTTCGTTATTTATGATAACGGGATCCGGCCAGAATCATGTGGGCCCGGTATAATTGTTCAAGCAGGATCACCCGGGCCAGGGCGTGGGGGAAGGTCATTTTGGACAGGCACAATTTGTGCTCCGCCCGGGCCGTCACGTCACCTGACAGCCCCAGGGAGCCGCCGATCGCGAAGCACACCCGCCTGCCCGTCTGCCGCCACTGGCCGTATTTTTTCGCCAGCCCTTCCGAGTCCACCATCTCCCCGTCCAGTGTCAGGGCCACCAGCATGTCCCCGTCCTTCAGGCGGCTCAGCAGCGCCTCCCCCTCCTTTTCCATTGCCCGGGGGTCGGTCTCGGGGCAGTCGTCCACCTCGCAGATCTCCGCCTTTTCAAACCGGGAGATCCGCTTTTCGTATTCCCTGCAGGCGTCCCTCTGCCAGGACTCCTTGAGCTTGCCCACGCACAGTATCCTCATGTACGCTCCTTATCCCAATACGCCAAAGATCCGCAGGGCGTCCGCCGCCAGGGCCACCACGCATGTGGCCACCCCCGCGTACAGCGCCGCCGCCCCCTCCCAGCCCACAGAGCGGCCCAGGGGCGAATTGGCCTCGTGCCCTCCGGACAGGCGGCAGATCAGCCCGTAAAACACCAGGGCCACCGCCGCGCCGAAGAACAAAAGCGCCGCGTCCCGGGCCCACCAGCCCCCGCTCCACAGACCGGAGAACAGAAGCATGCCCGCGTTGTAGCCGAAATGGGCCAGCACCGGCACGAACACGCTGCCGCTGCGCACGCACACCGCGCCAAGCACAAGGCCCATGGCCAATTGGGCGGGAAGGCCCTGTACGCTTGAGTGGATCAGGGCAAAGAGCACGGCCGTCACCGGCACACAGCCCCACCCCCGTCGATCCTCCCAGGCGGAGAGGAGATACCCCCTGAAAAACCACTCCTCGCACACCGCGGGCAAAAGCGCCGAGGTGATCATCAGTCCCGGAATGGCCTCCGGCCCAACCTGAAGCCCGGCGGGCAGCTCCGCGCCCATGGCGGTGAGGGCATATCTCCACAGGGACATAAGCCCCATGCCCGCCGCGGCCGAGGCCAGGCCCATGCCCAGGCCAAACACCCCCGTCCCCCGGGCCGGACGGCGCAGGCGCATCTTCTCCGCCGCCGCGCCGCTTCGCATGGCCCGCCGGGCCACGGGCAGGAGAAGGATCAGTATATAATATATGAAGGAAGAGGCCCGCCCCGGATGCTCCAGGGCCTGGGGAATAAGCCGCCCCAACAGCGCGAACAGCCACGTGACGATCCAAAGACCCGCCGCCGCGAAGAAAAACAGGGCGTCCGGCTCCTCCGCCGGGGGAAGGCCGGGCATGGTCTTTCGCTCCGCCGCCGGGATCTGTACCGGCGCAGGCTTCAGGCGGTAGCGGCGGTGCGCAGAAAAGGGCCGGGCCGGGCGCAGGCGCACCGGCGGCGGGGCGAATATGTCTATGGGCGTAAATCCCGCCACCGGCAGGTCCCGCTTTTCCTGATCGCTCATCGATACGTCCTCTCCTCCCCCGGTCACCGGGCCGCGCCGCCGGAAAAGGCGGCTCCCTGGGCCCAGGGCAGCTCCGCGCCGAAGTCCGATATGGTGTGCCACTGACTGCGCCCGTCCCGCCGGGCCACGGACAGGGCCACGTCCTCGCCGGGCACGAAGCCCGCCTCCCTGAGGGCCCCGGCCACGGTCTCATAGGCCAGCTGGGGGAAGTTGTTCTCCTTGCTCAAATGGCCCAGTATCACGTCCCGAACGCCTCCCTGGGCCAGGGTCACCGCCGCCCGGGCCGCGTCCTCGTTGGACAGATGGCCCTTTTTGCCCAGTATGCGCCGCTTGAGCTCGTAGGGATAGCGGCCCGCCTTGAGCATGTCCCGGTCGTGGTTGGCCTCCAGGAGCACCGTGCCCGACCCCTCCGCCGCGTGAAGCCAGGCGGATTCCAGGCACCCGATGTCGGTCAGCACCGTCAGCTTGCACCCGCCGGAGGTAAAGCAGTAGCACACCGGGTCCGCCGCGTCGTGGGGGGTGCGGAAGGAATAAATGTTCATGTCTCCCATATAAAAGTCCGTCCCGGGCTCCACGTACCGCCGGTTCTTCTCCGACACCTCGCCCAGCTTGCCCGCCATGGCCTCCCAGGTGGCCTGGGGGGCGTATATGGGCAGATCCAGCTTGCGGGAGAGCACCCCCACGCCGTTTATGTGGTCGGTATGCTCGTGGGTCACAAGGATGGCGGAGAGCCGGGCCGGGTCCACGCCCGAGGCCGCGCACTCCTTTATCACCCTGACCGCCGACACCCCCGCATCGACCAGGAGGGCCGTGTGGCCGCAGGTGACCAAAAGGGCGTTGCCGCTTGAACCGCTGAAGAGGGGACAGAAGGCTATCTGCATGTCGTTTGCTTCTTTCGTTGGGGTTTTTTATTGTACGCCCGTGCCGTCGAAGGCGGGGATGAACCGGGTGTCCGAGGCGGACATTTCCTGGGCGAAGCCCCGGTCCAGGCCCAGCGCCGCCATTTTGTCCAGCACCCTGTCGTATTCCCGGCGCAAAAGGGGCCGGTCGATCTCGGGATGAAGATGGGCGTCGCCGCAGGGCACGTACTGGGCCATCAGGCTCACGAGCACCGTGGGGGGCAGGTGGTCCCGGATCCAGTAGAGGGCCAGTATGGACTGGGCCGCCCGGTTGGGAAGCACCAGGTGCCTTACGATCATGCCCTTTTTCATCAGGCCCTTATCGTCATATACCGGCTCCCCCGCCTGCCTCGCCATCTCCTCCAGGGCCTTTTTGGCCGCCCGGGGATAGTCCGGGGCCTCGGAATAGAGGGCCGCGCCCTTTTCGTCCACGTATTTCAGGTCCGGAAGGTAGATCTGCACCCTGCCTTCCAGAGCCCTCAGGGTCTCCACCCGCTCGTAGCCGCTGCTGTTCCACACCACGGGCACGGGAAGGGGGTCATTGAGCGCCTCCAGTATGGCCGGTACGAACTGGGTGCCCGTGACCAGGTTGATATTGGCCGCGCCCTGCCCGATCAGCCCCTCCATGGTGGCCCGAAGGTCGGTAACCGGCCGGCCCAGGCGGCCCCGGGACAGGTCGAAATTCTGGCAGTAGCAGCACCGAAGCGTGCACCCGGAAAAGAATATGGCCCCCGAGCCCTGTTTGCCGCTGATGGGCGGCTCCTCGTCGAAGTGCAGCGCCGCCCGGGCCGCCACGGGGCGGGTGCCCACGCCGCAGAAGCCGCTGCCGGAGTATTCGGTTCGCTCCGCCCCGCACATGCGGGGACAAAGGTTGCAGATCATGGATGTTCCTCTATACTTTTTTCATTATTCACAGTGAGTGCTCGTCCGGGGCAATGAATGATGAATCATCCTTCAGTACACCGTTCTCCGGGGGGTACGGATTGCTTCGTCGCTTGCGCTCCTCGCAATGACATGGAGAGAATCGAAAGGAACGAGTCCCCATCAATAATCATCTGTTCCCCGCCCGAAGGGCGGAAGAAGGGATTCCAAAGGGCCTGGGCCCTTTGGCGAGGAGTCTGAGGGCGAGCAGCCCTCAGCCGTCTCTCCTTTTACACCTCGCCTTTCTCCTCCCCCTGCCTCACCAGCGCGGCGTAGCGGCCGCCCAGGGCCATGAGCTCGTCGTGACCGCCGTGCTCGGCGATGACGCCGTCCTGGAGGTAGTATATCACGTCGCAGGTGCGGATGGTGGACAGGCGGTGGGCGATGAACAGGGCGGTGCGGCCCCGGCTGATGCTCTCGATGGACTTCTGAATGAGGGCCTCGGTGCCGGAGTCGATATTGGCGGTGGCCTCGTCCAGCACGATGAGCCGGGGCTGGTGGGCGATGGCCCGGGCGAAGGAGATGAGCTGCCTTTCGCCGGTGGAGAAGGTGGCGCCCCGCTCGGCCACCATGAAGGACAGGCCGCCGGGCAGCTGATCCACGAACTCCTCCGCGCAGGACAGGCGCAGGGCCTCCCGCACCTGATCGTCGTCTATGGGGGCGTGTATGCGCACGTTGTCCGCCACGGTGCCCACAAACAGGAACACGTCCTGAAGCACCACGCCGATCTGACTGCGGAGGCTGGCCAGATTCCAGTCCCGCACGTCCACGCCGTCTATGAGGATGGACCCCTTCTGCACGTCGTAAAACCGGGAGAGAAGGCTGATGATGGTGGTCTTGCCCGCGCCGGTGGCCCCCACGAAGGCGGCGTTCTGGCCCGCCTGTACCGTAAAGGACAGGCCCCGAAGCACCCATTCCTCGCCCACGTAGGCAAACCATACGTCCCGAAACTCCACCTCGCCCCGCATTTCGCCCTGGTAGCCCGGCGCGTCCGGCTCCTCCAGGCGCTCGTCGTCCTCAAGGAGGGTAAACACGCGCTCCGCCGACACCATGGCGCTCTGCACGGAATTGTACTTTTCCGCCAGGTCGCTGATGGGCTCAAAGAACTGCTTGATGTAGCTGACAAAGGCCACCAGCACGCCCGCGTCCATCACCGTGGCGGTGTGGCCGCTCATGCGCCAGCCCGCCAGAAGCACCAGCACCACGCCCAGGGAATGGATCACCTCGGTGGAGGGGCGGAGGATGCTGTTGATGCGCACCTGGAAGCGGGTGGTCTTGCGGTAGGCCCGGTTCAGGCCGAAGAGCTCGTCGTCCTTCTCCTTCTCCCGGGAAAAGGCCTGGATCACCCGGACGCCGCTGACCGACTCCGCGATAAAGCCGTTGATGCGGCCGGTCAGCTGCTTCATCACCTGGAAATTCCGGTGAAGGGCGTTTTTGCACAGGAGGGTGATCACCACGATCAGCGGGATCACCGTGAAGGCCACAAGGGCCAGCCGCCAGTTCATGGACAGCATCACCCCCACGATGCCCACCAAAAGGAACACGTCCTTGAACAGGCCCGTCAGCACGTCGCTGTAAAAGCTGTCCAGTTCCTCTATGTCGTTGGTGGCCCGGGTGTACAGCCGCCCGCTGCCCATGCTGTCCAGATCCTGAAGGGGCATCCGGTGGATGTGGTCAAACACCCGCATCCGGAGGGAATGAAGGATGTTCTGGCACACGTCGGTCATCAGCTTGCCCTGCCACACCGCGCAGGCGCTGCCGGTCAGGATCACCGCGTAGTAGGTGGCGCCCAGGGCCAGCAGGGTGGGGAAGAGCCGGCCTTCAAGGGGCACCCCCGGCACCAGGAAGTCGTCCACCGCCATGCTCATCAAAAAGGGCTTTAATATCTCGGCGGCGTTTACCGCCACCACCAGCGCCGCGCACAGGGCCACGCGGCCCCACTGGCCGTTCATCAGGGTCAGCAGCTTTTTGACGATGTTCTTACTGCCCATCCGCGTCGCCCCCTTCCATCTGGGCCCGCCACATGCGGGCGTAGGCCCCGTCCAGGGCCAGAAGCGAGGCGTGGGTACCCGCCTCCGTCACCCGCCCGTCCTCAAGGTAGAGTATCAGGTCCGCCTTCTCCAGCGCGGAGAGCCGGTGGGACACGATGATGGTGGTGCGGCCCCGCACCTCCTCGTCCAGGGAGGAGAGGATCTCCCGCTCCGTTCGGGCGTCCACGGCGGAGAGCGTGTCGTCCAGAAGCAGCAGCCTCGGCTTTCTCACCAGCGCCCGGGCCAGGGATATGCGCTGCCGCTGGCCGCCGGACACGTGGTTGCCCCGCTCGCCCGCCAGGGTCTCAAGGCCCTCGCTCATGGCGGCGACGTCCCCGGAGAGGGCCGTCTTTTCCACCGCCCGGTCGATCTCCTCGTCCGTGGCGCCGCTGAAAAAGCGGATGTTCTCCCGTATGGACTCGTTGAACAAAAAGCCGTCCTGGGGCACGTAGCCGGATATGGAGCGTATGGAGGCCGCCGGGATGTCCGTCACGTCCTCCCCGCCCATAAAGAGCTGACCCTTCCGCGGGGTCTGGAGCTTCAAAAGCAGGCTCACCAGCGTGCTCTTTCCCGAGCCCGTGGGCCCCGCCACGCCCAGCACGCCCCCCTCCGGCAGGGAGAAGGACACGTCATACAGGGCGTCCGCCGCCGCGCCGGGATAGCGGAAGGTCAGGCGCCGGGCCTCGATGCCGGTGGAGGCGATCACGTGGCTGTCGTCCCGCTCCGCCTCGGGGATCTCCTCTTCGTCCGCGATGGTCTTGAGCCGCTTGTAGGAGGCCAGGCCCCGCTGGAGCATGTTGGATATGCGCCCGATCATGGCGATGGGCATGTTGATGTAGGTCAGGTACGTATTGAAGGCCACGTAGTCCTTCAGCTCAAGGGTGCCGTCCATCACCAGGGAGCCGCCGTACACCAGGCCCACGAAGTAGCTGATGCCGATGGTGACCTGTATGGCCGGGGAGATGAGGGCCCCGGTGATGTAGAGGCGGGTGTTGGCCCGCTTCTTGGACAGGCTTTCCTGCTCATATTCCGCGTACTGGGGCTTCTCCTGGGCGAAGGCCTTGAGTACCCGCATGCCGTTGATGTTTTCCTGCACGTGGGCGGAAAGCCGCTGGAATTCCTCCTGGGCCTCCCTTGACCTTGCCCGTATGCGCATGCTCAGCACCACCACCGCGAATATGGCCACAGGCAGGGGCAGAAGGGCGTAGAGGGTCAGCCGGGGATGGATCACGCCCCCCATGCTGGCCACGGAAAAGGCCATGGAGGAGAGGGTGTTCACCGCCTGGGCCACCACCATGCCGAACATCATGCGCACGGCGTTGACGTCGTTGATGGCGTAGGCCATCAGATCGCCCGACCGGTTTTTGCCGTAGAAGGACAGGGGGAGCCGGAGGAAGTGCTCATAGAGCCGGTTGCGGAGATACACCTCCATGTCCCGGGAGATGCCGATGATGAAGTAGCGCCACACGTAGCGGGCGGCGAAGGTGCCCACCGCCACGAAGAGAACCATCAGCGCCTCGTGGAAAAACTCGCTCCACTCCCCGTCGATGGACAACTGGATGGCGCTGCCCAGATAGATGGGGGCGCGGGTCTGGATATAGGCCGCCACCACCACGAACAACAGCCCCGGGGCGTATTTCCAGGCGTTTTTGCGGAAGAAGGACGAAAACATCTCTGTCTCCTATTCGTTGCGTCGAAGGGTGATGAGCAATGCGTCGGCCGGCGCGTTCCACCGGAGGGGAAGCCGCGACGTGCCCACGCCCCGAGACACGATCACATCCACCCCGTCCTCCTGGGTATGGCCGCCCAGATACAGCCGGCCGTATACGGAGGGGTTCATGGAGTAAAATGGCAGGTCGATCTGGCCCCCCAGGGTGTGGCCGCAGAGCACCAGCCCCGCCCTGTGGGTGGCGGCGAGAAGGGAGGGCACGGCGTCGGGATTGTGGCTGACGCACACCGCCGCGTCCGCCTCCGCGATGGCCTCGGCGCAGCCCTCGATGTCCCTTTGGCCCCGGCTCCAGTCGTCAAGGCCCAGTATGGCCAGCGTGGCCGAGCCCTTGTGAAGCAGGGCCGCCTCGTTGGACAGAAGCACGAAGCCGCCGGTGAGGCAGGCGTCGGACAGGGCCGCGCCGCTTTTTTGGTCCAGCCTCCGGTCCATGTCCCCGGCCACGCAGTATTTGCCCAGCGGGGCCTCGATGCCCGACAGCGCCGAAAAGAGCCGGAGCCGCACAGTGGGCCCGTCCTCGTCCTTGTCCCAGAGGTGGTCGCCGGTGTAGTCGCCGCCCAGGATCAGTATGTCCGGCCCGGCTTCCATGATCTGGTCCATCAGCCTTTTGAGGCTGTCCGGCCCGGTCAGGTATCCCGCCCGCAGATCTGAAACAAAGAGTATGGTGGTTCCGTCAAACTCCGCGGGGAGGCCGCTTAGGTACACCGTCTCGTAATCGAGGGTCACCACCCGGCTTTTCACAAAGCCCAGAGCGGCAAACACCAGCGCCGCCGCCAGGGTCAGGCACAGGAAAAAGAGGATCCATTTTGTTTTTTTACGCAAAAATCGGTCCTCCTTCCCCAATTCCTGAAAAAATAGCAGAAATTGTGGCCGCGTATACCTTGCATCCGATCTGATTTTCCATTATAATATAGAGTACGGAAGATTTCAAGATTTGTGCGGTTGTTTTTTCGCGCAGATGTGATACGGAGGAATACATGGATAAAACTGCGCGCCTGAATTGGCTCGCGTCCATACTGGTGGCTGCCGTGGCGACCCTGGCGGCCATATTGCTGGGAAAAAGTCTGGCGGGCCATTCGTCCACCACGCTGGATCGGGCGATCCTGCTGCCCTGCTCCGGCGAAAGGGAGATCCAAATCCTGGGGGAGGGCGTGGTCTATTCCGACGGCTCCACCCTCCACGCCTTAAACGACAGCGGACGGCAGATCTGGTCCTGCGCCGTGGGCGCGGACATGGGCTTCAGCGTATCCGACGGCGGCGTGGCCGCCTGGTCCCGCGACCGGCTGTATCTGCTCAGCGGCTCCAACGGCTCCCCCTTCTACAGCGGCGGCCTGGGCCGGGACATCCTCTCCTGCAAGCTGGGCAAGACCTACGCCGCGGTGCTCACCGGGTCCGAGACCGACGCCACCCTTCTGATCCTGGAGCGGGGCGGGCGGCTGGTGGATACCATACCCCTGTCGCCTGAGATCGTGATGGACTACGGCTTCTTTGAAAACGGGTCCATGCTGTGGATCACCACCATCAATACCGAGGGCACTACGCCGCTTAGCGCCATCAGCACCTACCGGCCCGGGCGCACCATGGCCGGCAACGTGCAGGACGCCGACCAGACCATATACCGGGTGTTTTTCCAGAGCCAGTCCATATGCGCCGTGGGCACCACCTACGCCCGGTTCTACGACTACAACGGCAACGAGAGGACCAGCGACCGGCTGCTGGTATACGGCTGGTATCTGACCGCCGTGGGCGGCAGCAATGAAAAGCCCCTGATGGTGTACGCCCCCATCTCCCAGACCGACGTGACCATGAACGTGTCCGACGTGCGGCTGGTGTATGGCGGCATGGATAAGGTGATCCGGATGCCCTTCGCCTGCACGGCCCTGGCGTCCATGGATACCACGGTGTACGGCGTGAACCGGCAGTACGTGATGATCTGCACCGCCGCCGACACCCACCCGGTGACCTACGCCCTGCCGGTTCGGGCGGACCGGCTGATCGGCATTACCTCCGGCCACTCCCTGGCGGTGGTGTCGGGCAACGAGGTGTATCTGGTGCCTATACAATAGCAGTCACGAGCCACACAGCGAATCGATATTGGAGGAAACGGTATGAACATTCTGGATATCCTGATTCTGGTAGTGCTGGGCCTGTGCGTGGTAGCGGGCATGTATAAGGGCTTTTTGTCCTCCGCTCTGTCCACGCTGGCCTTCGGCGGAAGCTGGTTCGCCGCCTTCCGGCTGTATGACCGGGTGGCCGCCTTCGTCAGCGGCAACAATGCCATTATGGAGAGCCTGAGAAGCGTGCTGGACGCCGAGGAGATGTTCTCTACCAGCGCCCTGGCTACCATGAAGGTGGCCGAGGCCACCGACGCCCAGTTGGCCCAGGCCGCCAGCGAGATCAATATCCCCCTGATCGGCGATATGTTCCGCAATAACCTGGTGGGCCGGGTGTTCTCCGGCATCCACCTGTCCACCGTCACTGAGTACCTCACCGAGACCCTGCTGACCGCCTTTTTGAACGTGGCCGCCTTTATACTGGTGTTCGTCGCCGCCTACTTCGTGGCTACCCTCATCGTCAATCTCTTGAACAGCGTATTCCGCTTCCCCCAGCTCAAGCACCTCGACTGGCTGCTGGGCGGCGTGCTTGGCGCGGTTCGGGGCGTGGTCATCGTCATGCTGGTGTTCGCCGTGCTGCCCGCCATTATCCAGACCCTGGAAAAGCTGGGCGTCACTACCGTCCAGGCTCTCGTCGATCAGTCCACCCTGGCCCCCTACTTCCAAAAGTATGACCTCCTCTCCGCCTTCATGGGCGCAGTGATGAGGCACTA
>CADAGW010000027.1 GCA_902787475.1 uncultured Eubacteriales bacterium | reverse complement strand
GCGGAAGAGGACGTCGTGGTGCTGAAGGTGGCCCATATCGGACCCACCACCGGCGCGGCGGCCCAGTACGGCATCGCCACGCGCAACGGCGCGGAGATCGCCGTGGAAGAAATCAATGCTATGGGTGGAAAATACCGCATCGAGCTGATCAACGAGGACGACGAGCACAACGTGGAAAAGGTCATCAACGCCTACAACGCGGCTCTGGACGCGGGCGCTCAGATCATACTGGGCACCACCACCTCCAAGCCCTGCGAGGCCGCGGGCGCTCAGGGCTATGAGGACCGCGTGTTCTTCCTGACCCCCTCCGCTTCCTCCACCGCCGTCATCGAGAACAAGGACAACGTGTTCCAGGTGTGCTTCACCGACCCCAACCAGGGCGCCGCGTCCGCGCAGTACATCGCTGAGCGGAACCTGGGCACCAAAGTCGCCGTGATCTACAACAACGCCGACGTGTATTCCACCGGCATCCGGGACACCTTCGTGGAGAAGGCCCAGGAATACGGCCTGGAGATCGTCAGCGAGTCCACCTTCAACGATGAGACCACCGACTTCACCGTGCAGGTGGCCGACGCTCAGAACGCTGGCGCGGAAGTGGTGTTCCTGCCCATGTACTACACCCCCGCTTCCATGATCCTGCAGACCGCGGACGCCAAGGGCTACGAGCCCACCTTCTTCGGCGTGGACGGCATGGACGGCATACTGTCCATCGAAGGCTTCGACACCTCTCTGGCCGAGGGCGTCATGCTGCTGACCCCCTTCGTGGCCTCCGCCACCGACGAGAAGACCGTCTCCTTCGTGGAGAAGTATGAAGCCGCCTATGGCACCACGCCTATCCAGTTCGCCGCCGACGCCTACGACGGCATCTACATCATCGTGGCCGCCGCCGAGCAGGCCGGCATCACCGCGGATATGGAGATGGAAGACATCTGCGAGGCGCTCATCGCCGTCATGCCCGAGATCACCGTGGAGGGCCTCACCGGCACCATGAGCTGGGACGCCTCCGGCGCCGTCACCAAGACGCCCATGGCCGCCGTGATCGAGAACGGCGAGTATGTGCTCTTCGGCGATTGATCCATTCAGCACAGAGCGCGGACCGGTTCCGGGTTCCCGGGACCGGTTCCGCCTTTTCGTATGCCGGGGCATTTATTCGTAAGGGGAAATAAGACATGATCTTTCTCGACAACCTGATCAATGGTATCAGTCTGGGGAGTATATACGCCATCATCGCCCTGGGATATACCATGGTGTACGGCATCGCCAAAATGCTGAACTTCGCTCACGGCGACGTGATCATGGTAGGCGCGTACATCGCCTTCTGCGCTCTGCAGTACTGGGGCATCCCGGCGCTTCCGGCGTTTCTTTTGGCCATGACGGTGTGCACGGTGCTGGGCATACTCATCGAGGGCCTGGCGTACCGGCCCCTCAGGAAGGCGGCGAGCCTGAGCGTGCTGATCACTGCCATCGGCATGAGCTACCTTTTGCAGAACACCGCGCTGCTGATCTGGGGCGCGAACACCAAGAGCTTCCCGCGCACCTTCATAAACGGTTCCACCCTGCAGCTGCTGGGCGGGAAGCTGAACGTGCCCAGCGCCACCATCATCACCATACTGGCCAACGTGGCCATCATGGCGGCTCTGACGCTCTTTACCGCCCGGACGAAGATGGGCAAGGCCATGCGCTGCGTGTCCGAGGACCGTGGCGCGGCGGAGCTGATGGGCATCAACGTGAACCTCACCATCTCCGTGACCTTCGCCATAGGCTCCGCCCTGGCGGCGGTGGCGGGCGTGCTGCTGTGCTCGTCCTATCCGAACCTTCTGCCCACCACCGGCTCCATGCCGGGCATAAAGGCGTTCACCGCCGCCGTGTTCGGGGGCATTGGCTCCATACCCGGGGCCATGCTGGGCGGTGTGCTGCTGGGTGTGATCGAGATATTCGGCAAGGCGTATATCTCCACGGAGCTGGGCGACGCCATCGTGTTCGCCGTGCTGATCGTGGTGCTGCTGGTGAAGCCGTCCGGCCTGCTGGGTAAGGCCGTACGGGAGAAAGTGTAGGTGTCGGCCATGACAAAAGCGAGTCGAAAGCGCCTGATCTACAATCTCATCACCTTTGGCCTGGTGATCGCCGCGTACTTCATACTCCAGAACATGATCACGGCCAAGACCATCAGCCGCACGCTGAAGGGCCAGCTGGTGCCCATCTGCTGCTGGATCGTCATGGCGGTCTCCCTGAACCTGGTGATCGGCATATCCGGAGAGCTGAGCCTGGGCCACGCAGGCTTCATGAGCATCGGCGCGTATACCGGCGCGGTGGTCAGCGGCTGGCTGGCGGGGGGCTTCGGCATGGAGGATACCGTCCTCCGGCTGTGGCTGGCCATCGTCGCGGGCGGCGTCACGGCGGGCATCGCCGGGGTGCTGATCGGCATACCGGTGCTGCGCCTGCGGGGCGACTACCTGGCCATCGTCACCTTAGCCTTCGGAGAGATCATACGGAACCTGATCAACGTGCTGTACGTGGGCCGGGCGGAAAAGCGGCTGTATTTCTCCTTCCTGAACAAGAGCATGCCCGAGGGGGCCGAAATGCTGGTGGACGGCGCGAAGGGCGCGGTGGGCATCCAGAAGATATCCACCTTCACCGCGGGATTCATACTGGTGCTCATCGTGCTGGTGGTGGTGCTCAACCTGAGCCGCTCCCACGCGGGCCGGGCCATCAAGGCCACCCGGGACAACCGCATCGCCGCGGAAGCCATGGGCATACCCGTGACGAAGTACAAGATGATGGCCTTCGTCACCGCCTCCGTGCTGGCGGGCATGGCCGGCGCGCTGTACGGGCTCAACTCCTCCACCGTGGTGCCCACCCAGTTCACCTTCAACCAGTCCATCAATGTGTTGGTGTTCGTGGTGCTGGGCGGCCTGGGCAACGTGCTGGGGTCCGTCATATCCGCCACCGTGCTTACCATACTGCCCGAGGTGCTCCGCGCCTTCTCCGATTACCGCATGCTGGCCTACGCCATCGTGCTGATCCTGGTGATGATATTCACCAACAATCCCACCATACGCTCCTTCGCGGACCGGTTCATCGGACCGGTGAAGCGGCTTTTCCGGGGGCGGGGACGGAAAGAGAAGGGAGGTGAGGCGTGATGTCCCAGCAGAAACGGCGCTCGAATACCAAAATGGTACCCGTTCCTTCCCACAGCATCGTGCCGGAGAGGGATGTAAATGACATTCCCGTGCTGGAGACCCGGCATCTGGGCATCGAATTCGGCGGCCTGAAGGCCGTGGACGACTTCAACCTCACCATCGGCAGGACGGAGATCGCCGGGCTGATCGGCCCCAACGGCGCCGGAAAGACCACCGTGTTCAACCTGCTCACCAAGGTATACGAACCCACCACCGGCGCGGCCCTGATCGACGGCATCGACACCCACGGCATGACCACCGTGCAGACCGCCCGCATGGGTGTGGCCCGCACGTTCCAGAACATCCGCCTGTTCGACAACATGACGGTGGAGGAAAACGTGCGCATCGGCCTGCACAACCAGATCAAATACGATATGTTCACCGGCATACTCCGCCTGCCCCGCTATTGGAAGCAGGAAAAGCGGCAGCATGAAAGGGCCCTGGAGATGCTGGGCATATTCGACATGCAGGATATGGCCAACGAGCGGGCCGGGTCGCTGCCCTACGGCGTGCAGCGCCGCCTGGAGATCGTAAGGGCCCTGGCCACCAACCCCAAGCTCCTGCTGCTGGACGAGCCCGCCGCGGGCATGAATCCCCGGGAGACGGAGGAGCTGATGGAGATCATCGCCCGGATCCGGGACCAGTTCCAGATTGCCATACTGCTCATAGAGCACGACATGAACCTGGTCATGGGCGTGTGCGAGGGCATATGCGTGCTCAACTTCGGGCGGGTCATCGCCAAGGGCACCGCCGACGAGATCCAGAACAACCCAGTGGTCATAGAGGCCTACCTGGGCCGAAAAAAGGAGGCGGCAGTATGACGGACAGCGCGCAGGCGCCGCTTTTGAGCGTCGCCGACCTCCACGTATACTACGGCGCGATCCACGCCATCAAGGGCATCTCCCTGGAGGTGCACGAGGGCGAGATCGTCACCCTCATCGGCGCCAACGGAGCCGGGAAATCCACTACCCTCAACACCATCGTGGGGCTTCTCAAGCCCCGACAGGGCACCGTGGCCCTGCACGGCGTGCCCATCCACGGCGTGAGTGCCTCCCGGATGGTATCCAAGGGCCTGGCGCTCTGCCCCGAAGGCCGCCGCATTTTCCACCAGATGACCGTGAAGGAAAACCTGGAAATGGGCGCGTACAGCCGTCCCAAGGGCGAGATACAGGCGTCGCTGGACGAAATGTTCCAGCGTTTCCCCCGCCTGAAGGAGCGGGAAAAGCAGATCGCGGGCACCCTCTCCGGCGGCGAACAGCAGATGCTGGCCATGGCCCGGGCGCTCATGTCCCGGCCCACGCTGCTGATGCTGGACGAGCCCTCCATGGGCCTGGCCCCCATACTGGTGGAGCAGATCTTCGGCATCATCAGCGAACTGCACGCCTCCGGGGTGACGGTCCTGCTGGTGGAGCAGAACGCCCACATGGCCCTGCAGGTGGCCGACCGGGCCTACGTGATGGAGACCGGCCTGATCACCGCCCAGGGCGAGGCCTCCGTGCTGATGCACGACGACGCCATACAGAAGGCGTACCTGGGTTCCTGACAGATCCATACATATCGCCGGACGTTTCCTAGAAGGGAGCGTCCGGCGGTTTATTATATCATTATATTTCTTTGCGCTGAAATCACACAGTATCGGCGGGACGGATTGCTTCGCCGCTTTGCTCTTCCCCGGATTCCAGGAGAGAGAATCAGATATGGGGTATAACGGGCAGAGGCGTTTTCGCCAAATCGCCGAAGGCAGAGGTCAGGTGATCCCGCATCAGTTCCATGGCCTTTTGCGTGTCGCCGTCGATGATGGCCTGCGCGATTTGTTTGTGCTCTTCCACGCCGCGTTTGTACACATCCAGCGTCAGGAACTCCCCAGCCCGCATGCTTCTGAGCTGAGCGGAGGCGTACTGATAAAAGCCTATCAAAACCCTGTTATGGGTCAGACGGGCCAGTTCCATATGAAACGCGTACCCCAGCCGGATCAGGCCCGCGCGCTCCACCTGGTCCTGCATCTGCACCACGTTTTCCAGAAGCTCGGCTGCTTCCTGTGGGGTTGCCATCCGCGCGGCCAGTCCCGCCATGATGGGCTCCAGCAGATATCGCGTCTGTACCAGGTCCCGATACGCTTCAGGGCTGGCCACGATATCCTCCAAAGCGCGCATTTCCAGAATCACCGGGGCGCGCTGTGTCACATAAGAACCGGAACCCGGACGGGAGGTCAGTATCCCCCGGATCTGCAGGCACTTGATCGCCATGCGGACGGTGCTTCGGCTCACGTCAAACAGCTGGCTCAGCTTGGATTCCGAGGGCAGACGTGTGCCTACGGGCCATTCTCCCTCCTGGATCTTTTCGACGATCAGAGAGGTCACGTCTTCAAACAGTTTTGTGCGTACAATCTCTTTCATTTTGCCATATCGAAGAGCGCGGGCGTCTCCCCGGCATCCTTCAGTTTTTGAAGCAGCAGGCCGCCCAACGCCACGTCCAGCATACCTGTGCCTATGATCTGAGCATAGATGTATTCCCTGGGGGTACGGCGGCCTTCCGACTTGCCCGCCAACACGTCCGGCACAACGATGTCGAAGGATTCCGCAGTGATCTCCCCCATTTCCGCCAGTTCCTTCAGGTTGCCCCGGTGCAGGGACTGGCCCACCTGGTCCGTGGCGATCCGGTCGGCCCTGCGCACGCAGTCAAAGGAGGTCTCCCGGTAGGACCCCATGGTCATGAGCAGCGCACCGGGTTTTATCCATTCCCGCTCTACCAGGTCCGCGTTGGCATTGGTGACGGTGATGATCACGTCAGAGCCCCGGCAGGCCTCTTCATTGGAGGCGCACTTCACGAAGCAGAACGCGGGAGAATCGAACCGGGCTATGAAGCGGTCCATGGCCTCTTCTGAAATGTCGCTCAGCCGCACTTCCTTGATATCCAATACCCGGCTCATGCACAAAAGGCTCATGTATCCCTGCAGTCCCGTGCCGATGATCGTGATCACATCGGTACAGGCCGCTAACATTCTGGCCATGATGGCGGGCTGTGCTCCGGTACGCAAATCGTTGATATAATCCCCGTTGATCACGGCGCGAAGCAGGCCCGTGCGGGAGTCGGTGATCAGCACCGTCGCCTTGATGAAGGGCAGCCCCAGGGCTTTGTTGCCCTCGTATCCGCCCACCACCTTGATCCCCGCAGTGTCCGTAGGGCCTATGTAGGCGGGCATGGAGTTGAACCAGGAGGGCACGCCCAGACCGCTCATGTCCGTGGTGATCTTGTTGGGCATGACCACCCTGCCTTCGCCGTACCAGCGCCAGGTCTTTTCCACGCAGTCGATGGCGTCCTCCACAGTCAGATACCGCCTGACTGTCTCCTCGCCTATGACCATTGTTCGCGTATCCATAGGTATTTCCTCCCGAGTCCGCATCCTAATGTTCCGATATCCCTAAAACCTGTCCGTTTTGCAGGATGGTTTGCCCGTTGCGCTTTTCTTTTCTCCCCGCTTGCGTTATAATGCAATCAGGGTTATGATCTCAATACCAACGAAGGAGGAGCAGGCGCATATGAGAAGCGCGCGGATGCCGGCCAGAAAAGGCCAGATACTTACCAGAATGCCGGAGACGGCCTCCGCCAGGGGGCATGCCATAGACAAACCCTGCGGCGCGCTGCCTGGAAACCTGCCGGAGGACCGCGAGCAGCGTCGCAAGGAAGAAAAGATACTGGAATATATCGACGAAAACCTGTTCCATTCTTTTCTGTCGCTGGAATACGTGGCGCAGCATTTCGGCAAATCCTCCGCCTACATATCCTCCCTGTTCAAAAAGTCCCGGGGTATGCACTATGTGGATTACGTCAACCGCTGCCGTGTAGCCAAGGCGGAGGACATTCTCCGGGAGGAAAGAGCGCGCATCTGCGACGTATGCACCGCCGTGGGTTACGTGAGCCTCACCACGTTTCGGCGCAACTTCGTGAAATACACTGGCAAACTCCCGGCGGAATACTCCAGGTGATCCCACCGGGAGTTTTTCTTATTTCCAGGGCAGGGCGCAGGGAAGCGTCGTTTTGCCGTTCTCGTCCGGGAAGGGGGTCAGGTCGTCGCCCCGCACAGCCTCCCGGTCCGCCGGATCTCTGAAATCGGGGATCCGGTAGGGCTTTCCGCCCTCCAGGCAGCTCCGCCAGCCGTATATGGCCACGGCGGACATGGCGCAGCTGCGGTACACGTCGAAAAACGGCGCTTCGCCGCGGACCAGATACCGCATGAAATGGTAGCAGGTATAGAAATCCCCGCCCCCGTGGCCCGCGCTGCCGGAGTGATCGGGCAGGTTGGGCTTATACACCTTGTATTCGCACTCTCCCTCCGGGATGAGCCAGGGCTGGTACGTGAGATACACGTTCTCCCCCAGGCTTCGGCCCGTCTCGCAGCTGCCGTTCTCGCCCACGATGCGGTAGCCGGACCTCGAGGCCATGGCGGTGCAGCCTGTGGCGCGGAACAGCGCTCCTTTGTCCGTAATGATGTTCATCATGGCCAGGGCGTCCACGTTGTGCCGGAAGTCGTCGTACTGCTCCAGCACCTTGGAATGGACGGCGTTGGCGGTAACGGAGACGGGCATATGGCCCGTGGCCAGCATAAGCGGCCCCAACGCGTGCGTCACGTAATAGGTGCGGGGCAGCCACGCCCGCCAGTGGCGCGGACCGGGCGTCAGCTCCGCCAGCATCTCCCGGGGACCGGTGTGGTTGTACTCGCCCTCGGCGTAGAGTATGTCGCCCAGCGTGCCGCCCTGGCACAGGCGGGTCATCTCCCGCAGGGGCAGGGTGAAGGGGTAATTTTCCGCCAGCATGTACTTGCGCCCGGAGCGCTCCACCGCCTCGCAGAGCTCCACGCAGTCCTTCAGCGTCGCCCCGGCGGTACATTCGCTCATCACGTCGATTCCCCTGTCCAGTGCCTTTATGGCCGCCTGGGCGTGCTCGTGGAAGAAATTGCTCAGCACCACGGCGTCTATGCCGCTGTCCAGCAGGGCGTCGTAGTCCGTAAAGCACTTCACACTCTCGCCGAACTGTTCCTTCATGCCCTTGAGCCTGCTCTCGTCCAGGTCGCACACGGCCGCGACTTCCGTTTCCTCCAGCGTGTGGAACTGGCGGGCATACTCCATGCCGCGCCTCATTCCAAACACGCCGATCTTCAATTTGCCCATCGTCTGCACTCCTTTCCTCATTCTTCCGTTCCAGCATTTCCACACATAGTGTAGCATATTTTTCTCTCCCACGCAATGTTCAAAATTTCACAAAAGGGTGCAGTTTTTCACAAACAGTACTTTCTTGAATGACAGCGCTTCCATGAAAAAATGCACCTTGACGGACGTGTTAATCCATCGTATACTCAATTTACAGAATCCCGCGGAAGCCATGTGCTCCGCGTGGGAGGACGAAAGGGATGACCTCATGAAACAGAGGGGACAGGCGGCCAGGGCCGGTGCGCCGGTCCGTCGGCGGGCGGCAGAGTTCAAAAAGAACCTGCCCTTTCTTTCCATGATGTTCATACCGGTCGCCATGCTGCTGGTGTTCAACTACTGGCCCATGGTGGGCTTGTCCATGGCCTTCCAGAATTATAGGGCCGGCGCGCCGTTCCTGGGTCCCAAGACAGTTTGGGTGGGCTTCAAGTGGTTCAAAATGCTCTTTGGCAACCCGCTCTTCGGCCGCCTGATACGGAACACGCTTCTATTGAATCTTTACGATCTCTTCATCGGCTTTCCGGCGACCATACTGCTGGCCTTGCTGCTCAACGAGGTGCGCAGCGTCGCCCTGCGCCGGTTCACGACCAACGTGAGTATGCTGCCCCATTTCATTTCCACTGTGGTGGTAGTGGGCATACTGCGCAACTTTCTCTCCGTGGACTACGGCATCATCAACCAGCTCATTGCCAACCTGGGCGGCAAAAAGATAGACTTCATGGGCTCGGATAAATGGTTCCGCACGCTCTATACCCTCTCCGGAGTATGGCAGAGCGCCGGTTTCAGCGCCATGGTCTATACCGCCGCCATCGCGGGCATAGACCCCACGCTGTACGAGGCGGCGGCCATCGACGGCAGTACGCGCTTCAAGAACGTGTACCTCATCACCATACCCAGCATCATGCCCACCATCATCATCATGCTGATACTGCGTATCGGCAGCCTGCTGGGCAGCGGATATGAAAAGATCATACTGATGTATTCCCCCACCATATACGCTACGGCGGACACCTTAGGTACCTATTCCTACCGGGCGGGCATCGAGGACGGCAAAACCAGCATGTCCACGGCCATCGGCCTGTTCAACGCAGTGTGCAATGTGATCCTGCTGGTCATCGCCAACTGGGGCTCCAAGAGATTTTCCGAGACGTCATTGTTCTAAGAGGGGAGGCGGCAGCGGTGACGACGGCTATCGGAAGCAAAAAGAACAAAGTCAAAAAGTCCTCCGGCGACTGGGCATTCAGCGTCATCGTGGGCATCCTGATCGTCTTTGTGCTGGCGATCACGCTGTATCCCCTGATATACGTGTTCAGCATGTCCATCAGCGAACCCCTCCGGGCCGCGCGTGGAGACGTGATACTGTTCCCCAAGGGCTTCGACCTGACCTCCATCAAGAAGATACTCAACGACCGGGATGTGCTGACGTTTTATGGAAACACAATCTTATACACCGTGGTGGGCACCGCCATGGGCATCATCGTCACCGGCCTGGCCGCCTATCCCCTGTCCCGAAAGGAATTCACCTATCGAGGCTTCTTCATGAAGTTTGTGATGCTCACCATGTACTTTTCCGGCGGCATGATACCACTCTACATCATCGTCACCCGCTTCCTGCACATGTACAACACCCGCTGGCCCATTCTCCTTCTGCCCCTTGCCAACGCCTGGTACATCATCGTGGCGCGCACATTCTTCCAGTCCCTTCCCGACGAGATCGTGGAGAGCGCCCGAATAGACGGCGCGTCGGAATGGCGCATATTCCTTCAGCTGATCCTGCCGGTGTCCAAGCCCATACTGGCCGTGCTGGCGCTGTATTACGCCGTGGGCCAGTGGAACGCCTATTTCCACGCTATGCTCTATCTGAGCCGGAAGGAGCTGCAGCCCCTTTCCCTGTACATACGGCGGGTAGTGGTGCAGAATTCCGTCACCAATATGATGGGCGTGGCCGTGGCGGGCAATATCACGGCGGAGGAGCTGCTCTCCTCCCTGCAGATCAAGTATTCCGTGATCGTGGTGGCCGTATTGCCCATGCTGCTGTTCTACCCCTTCCTCAGCAAGTACCTGGAAAAGGGTCTGCTGATCGGGTCGGTAAAAGCCTGACGGACTTTTCGGGCGTTTGCCCGTAAAGCAATATGAAAAAGGAGTGATCGCTATGAAGAAGACATTGTCCCTACTCCTGGCGCTGGTTCTGGCGGCGTCTCTGCTGGCTGCAGCCAGCGCGGAAGCCGCCGAGCCCAAGGACACCTGGCTCTGCGACGAGAAAACCACGTTGACCGTCATGTGCGACGAAGGCGCCAGCAATACCATGCCTCCTCCAACCAATGACCTGCCCTTCTGGGCTTGGCTGGAAGAAGCCACCAACGTGCACGTGGAATGGGAAGTCATCCCCGGCGATTACAACGAGGTGCTTTCCGCCCGACTGTCCGCCGGTGAGGACCTGGCGGATGTCACCGTCATCGGCGACTCCACCATGCTGCGCAACGCCGGCAACAACGGACTGATACTGGATCTGGCAGACTATTACGGCGAGGAGTATACCCCCAACCTGGTAGCCTACTTCGCCAATGATCCCATGGATTACCAGACCCTGATCACCACGCCCGAGGGCAATATCTGGGGCCTGTACGGCACCATCAACCCCTCTGAGAACCGCATCACCGCCCTGTACAATCACGAGTGGATGGAGAAGATCGGCGCGGCGATTCCCACCACGCTGGATGAGTTTTACGACCTGCTGGTGAAGATCAAGGAAGCGGGCGACCTGAACGGCAATGGCGAGGCGGACGAGATACCGCTGTCCTCCGCCAGCACCAGCAACGTCGTGGACTGGATCGGCACGGCCTTCAATATGCACACTTATGAAGGCGGCAACTACTTTATCGCCGACGAAGAAGGCAAGATCTTCGACCAGCGCCTCACCGAGGAACAGAAGAACACCTTCCTTTTCATCCACAAGCTGTTTGAGGAAGGCCTGCTCGACAGCGAAATCTGCGAGATGGGCTATACCGAAATGTCCCAGAAGAACGCCGCGGACCGCGTGGGCGTCATGATCATGTACTCCTCTTTCTCTCCCGCCTATGGCGCTATGACCGTGTACGGCGCGGACGACCCGCTGGGCGAGCATCTGTCCGTCGGCCCCTCCCTGAAGAGCGAGTACAACGGCCAGCAGGCCCTCATGTACCGCAACGAGAACCTGGGCGGCGCGGCCGCTGTCTCCGCCGACAGCAAGAACAAGGAGCTGGCCATCCGCTGGCTGGACTTCCTCATTGCCAGTGAGCCCGCCCTGACCACCCGCTGCTGGGGCTTCGAGGGCGAGACCTTCGAGGATGACGCCGAGGGCAAAAAGGTGCTGATCCAGCCTGCCGACGGCGGCAAGTGGAACATCAATCCCCTGGGCTGCGGCCAGATCCCTCTGCCCCACCTCCAGACAGACGAACAGCTGCAGAACCCCGACAGCAACCTGCCCTGGTACATCGACCAGTGCAACGAGCTGAAGGCCGTCTGCACCTGGTACGGGCCGGATGTGCCGGACGTGCAGTGGACCGACGCCGAGGAAGAACTGAACAGCATGTCCAGCACCGACGTAAAGACCTACTGGAAAGAGATGCGCAATAAGTTCATCAAGGGCGATGAAGACATCGAAGCCGTGTGGGACACTTACGTGGAGACCATGTGGAAGCTGGGTGAGCAGAACCTGATCGACTCCTATCAGTCGGTCTATGACCGCACTGTCGGCGCGAAGTAATACCGTACCGCAAGCCCTTTCCGCAAACCATACACCTTCAGGGGGACGCGCTATCTCGCGCGTCCCCCTCAAATGATTGACAAACCATTCTTAATGAAGGATAGGAGGCTTGCACTTGCAAACCCCGGGATTCTGGGCCAGAGCCCCGATGAAACAAGGGAGCCGGAGGGGCGCACGAAGCCGCCGTCCTGTGGACGAATAGCGGCGGAGTAAGCCCAATGAGCAAGGGAGTTTTTGAATATACGGATTTCAAAAACGACCATTGCGAATTGAGGACCGCACGGAGCCGCCGTCCTGTGGACGAATAGCGGTGGAGTAAGCCCAACGAGGCAAGG
>CADAGW010000026.1 GCA_902787475.1 uncultured Eubacteriales bacterium | reverse complement strand
GCAATCGCGCCGCGGTACTGCTCATCAACGCCCAGACCGGCCCCTCCCGCCCCTTCGACCTCCGCTTCCGGGGCACGGCGGCGAAGGCCCAATTCCACCTCTTCGGCCAGTCAGACCCCTCGCCCCTGCCCCTTCGCCGGGACGGCGGCAACGCCTTTGCCCGCGTCCCCGCCCTCTCCCCCTGGGGCATGGCCCTGGTCTACTTCGATTGATTCAGAAGGGAGCGCACCATGAACCGATACAAACTCTCCTGGCGCATATACGTGGAGCACATCGAAAACCCGGACGAGTTTTCCCAAATGCTGGACATCATGAACGGGAAAGGCCAGACCGCGGACGAATTCTGGATTCTCCTCTCCGAGCCCACCTGGTTCGGCTATGATCCCCTGTCCGAGGTGGCCCGCAAGTGCCAGGCCTACCGGGCCCCCGCCGCCGCCGCTCGGGCGCGGGGCATCCGGGTGGGCATCAATCCCTGGCCCACCTTCGGCTCCGGCGAACTGGAGGAGCCCGGCCTGCCCCCTCTGCCCTTCCAGCCCATGGTGGGCATGGACGGCAGCGTATCCCGCCGGGCCGCCTGCCCGGTGAGCCCGGAATTCATCGAATACAGCCGCCAGAAATATAAGCTCTACGCCCAGACCGGGTGCGACTTTGTATGGGTGGACGACGACTGCCGCTTCACTCACCTGGGCGGCCCCGCCTACCCCTGCTTCTGCCCCCGGTGCGTGAGCGGCTTCAAGGGCGGCGCGTTCGCGGACCGTCAAACCCTTGTTTCCGCCCTCAACGCCCCCGAAAACGCTGCCCTCCGCCGGGAATGGTCGGCCTACGGGGCAGAGCGCTTGGCCCTGTACTGCGCCGCCGTCCGCGCCGCCGTGGACGAGGTGGACCCCTCCATCGATATGGGTTTTATGTCCGTGGGCTTTTCCCACACCACCTTTGCCGGCAACTACATCGAGGCCTGCATGAAGGCCCTCAGGGCCGCCTCCGCCCGCCCCGGCCACGGCTTCTACTGGGACGACACCCCCATGGGCATGTTCGACAAGGCCTACGAAATGGCCCGCCAGGTGGCGGTAATGCCGGACAGCGTGCGCTCCGACATACAGTACGAGGAGGACAGCTACCCCGCCGCGTATCTCCTCAAGGCCCCCGCCACCCGCATGATGGAGATGGCCCTGTCCATCTGGGGCGGCTGCACCGGCGTGGCCATGAACCACACCTTCCACACCGGCGGCGATACCCCCTTCGCCTACCTTCGGTACGAATGTGACCTCCTCCGGGCCAGCCGCCCCTTCTTCGACCGCTACCTGACCTTCGTCTCGGACCTCCCCCAAAGCGGCCTGTGGGGCGCCTTCAGCCAGTGGGCCATGAGCGGCATGAAGGTGGGCGAAAAGGGCTGGTTCAACGAGTCCGACCCCGCCTACAACGCCAGCCGCTTCGTCCATGAGTGGCCCGTCTTCGGCATCCCCGTCACCGCCGACCCCAAGGGGGCCTGGGGCACCCTCCTGCAGGGCCGCCTGCCGGACGTGTTCACCGACGAGGAGCTTCGGGAGATGCTCAAAAAGCCCGTCATACTGGACGGCATGGCCCTCTCCTGCCTCTGGGAGCGGGGCATGGGCCCCCTCACGGGCGTCAAGATCGTCTCCGCCAACCCTGGCGGCAGCGAAAAGCTGGCCCCCTCCCCCTACGCCGGCGACTTCGCCGGTGCCGGGCGGAGCGCCATATACGGCGATGCCTACGACCTTGAGCCCATAGCCGAGGACGTCGAGCCCCTGGCCTACACCGTCCGCCCCTACGGCGTACAGGATCAGCTCTGCGCCGCCCGCCGCAAAAACATCGTGGTCCTGGGCTACAACCCCTACCAGTACACCGGCACCCCGGGCCGCACGGCCATGATGCGCCGTCTTCTCACCGACCTGGGCGCGCCGGTCTCCCTGGAGCCCACCGACCCCTACGACCCGCCCCGGGTAGCCGCCTTCGTCCGGGCCGACCGGAGCCGCGCCGCCATACTGCTCATCAACGCCCAGACCGGCCCCGCCCGCCCCTTCGACCTCCGCTTCCGGGGCACGGCCTCCACGGCCCACTTCCACCTCTTCGGCCGGTCTGACCCCGCCCCCCTGCCCCTCACCCGCGCAGGCGGCGACGCCGTCGTCCGCGTCCCCGCCCTCGCCCCCTGGGATATGGCCCTGGTCTACTTCGCCTGACAGCGATCCTTCCGCTGCCCCCGTTTCACCAACGGGGGTTTTTTCTAACCACTTTTCATTCTCAAACCGGCGGCACTTGTCAAAACAGTCATTCCGTGCTATACTTATATTTGGGATGGAATGTCATGTCCGCCCTGGTAAGGATAGCCCAGGATTATGACATCTCCGTAGTGAAGCCCGGCCCTGCGGGCCCTGGAGCTTCCCGGGGACGCCCTGCCGGGCCAGCCCCGCCTGCTTCTGGAGGGCCGCTTCCTGGCGCTGATCGAAAACGTCACCGGCGTACTGGAGCTGACCGACACCCGGGTGCTTTTGTCCCTTCGGGGCGGCCGGGTGGCCGTAGAGGGCCAGGGCCTGTCCCTGAAGGACGCCCGCCCCGGCTCGGTGCGCCTCACGGGCGCCATCCGCCGCCTGGACCTGGACGGTGATCTTTCATGAGGCGGATGCTCCTTCAGGGCTTCCACCTGGAGGCCCTCCTGTCCCGGGCCCTGTCCTCCGGCGTCCGCCTCCGCTCCGTGCGCCGGGTCGGCCCCCGCCGGATGCGCCTGGCCGCCTCCGACCCCCGGTCCCTTTCCGCCCTGGCGGAAAGATACGGCGTCGCCTGCCATGACCTGGGCCCCACCGGCCTTTCCGTTCTGGCCGACCTTCTCCGCCGCCGCTGGACACTCCTGCCCGCCGTCCTTTTGTCCCTTTTTCTCCTTCTGTCCTTCTCCTCCAGAGTGTGGATCGTGGACGTGGAGAGCGCGGAGGGCGGCCTGTCCCCCGGTCTTCGGGCCGACGTGCTCGCCCGCATGGCGGATCTTGGCGTCCGCCCCGGCGTCGTCTCACCCGACCCGGCCTTACTCTCCGCCCGCCTGGCCGCCGCCTGCCCAAATCTGTCCTACGTGGCCGTCCGCCGGCAGGGCGTCAGGCTCTGGGCCCTGGTCAAGGAGTCGGGCGACAGCCCCCATATCTACGACCCCCGCCGGGAGCGGGACTTAGTGGCGGACCGGGACGGCGTGATCCTGTCTGTCAACGTCCTGACCGGCCGGGCGGCGGTGAAGCCCGGCGACACGGTCATGCGGGGCCAGCCCCTGATCCTGGGCCAGGAAAGGGGCGAAGGGGACCAGATCCTGGGCGTCCGGGCCCTGGGCACGGTATATGCCCGGGTCTGGAGCGAGGCCGAAGCCTCCTCCCCCCTTCTCCGCGCGGAGGACGTCTATACGGGCCGGATTCGCCAGTGGTCCCGCCTGGTCACCCCCTTTTTCGAGGTGCCGCTGACAGAGGCCGACCCCTTCCCTCGGTGCGGCACCGTCACCCGCCGCCAAAGCGCCGTGGGCCTGTTCGTGCCGGTCTGTATCGAAACGACCCTCTGCCGTGAAAAGGCCTCGCGGCAAGTCAAAGAGGACCCCCTCGCCCTTTCCCGCCGCCTGCGGCAGGAGGCCCTGTCTTCCGCCCAGCGCCGGGCCCCGGGCCCCATACTCCGGGTTTGGACCCATACCGCCATACAGGACGGCCAAATGACCGTCCGCTCCGTCATCGAATACTCGGCGCAGATCGCGTCGGATCCAAATACAACCAGTGATTGATCAGGGGAGGTACACATTTGGAATCGAACTATACTGAGACCCTGCGGGTGGATTCCATGGATCAGTTCATACAGCTCTTCGGCGTGAAGGACGAAAACGTGGAGCTGATCCGCCGGGAGCTGGATGTGGACATACGGGCCCAGGGCGACGAGATCCACATCTCCGGCGACAGCGAAAAGGCCCGGGTGGCCCACCAGGTGCTCACCCGCCTGCTCTCCATCATCGCCCAGGGCGAGGCCATCGACAAGACCCGCATCCGCTACGCCATCGAGCTGGCCGCCGAGGGCAACGCGGACCGCATCGACGAGATCATGCGGGACGTGATCGCCATCACCTACAAGGGCCGGCCCGTCAAGTGCAAGACCTTGGGCCAAAAGCAATACGTCGAAGCCATCCGCAAAAACGCCTGCGTGTTCTCCGAAGGCCCCGCCGGCACCGGCAAGACCTACCTGGCCATCGCCATGGCCGTGGTGGCCCTCAAAAACAAGGACATCGAAAAGATCATACTCACCCGCCCCGCCGTGGAGGCCGGTGAAAAGCTGGGCTTTTTGCCCGGCGACCTTCAGCAGAAGGTGGATCCCTACCTTCGCCCCCTCTACGACGCCCTGAACGACATGATGGGCCTGGACGCCTTCCAGCGCCTCAGCGAGCGGGGCGCCATCGAGGTGGCCCCCCTTGCCTACATGCGGGGCCGCACCTTAAACGACGCCTTCATCATACTGGACGAAGCCCAGAACACCACCAGCGAGCAGATGAAGATGTTTTTGACCCGCATGGGCGCCAATTCCAAAATGGTCATAAACGGCGACGTGTCCCAGATCGACCTGCCCGCGGGCAAGATGAGCGGCCTGGTGGAGGCCATGCGGGTACTGCGCGAGGTGGAGGGCATCGGCATGGTCACCCTCACCCACAAGGACGTGGTGCGCCACGAGCTGGTGCAGGCCATCGTCAAGGCCTATGAGAAATACAAAAAGGCCGCCCCGGCTCCCGCGCCACGCCGCTTCAGGAGAGATACGCTATGATGGATCAAATGCATCGTTTCCGGGCCAGGCCCCATCCGGCCCTGTCCAGGGGTCTGATCATCACGGCCACATACTTCCTTCTGCTGGCCCTTCTGTCCGCGGCGGCCACGCCCCAGCAGTACGACCTCAGGGTGGGCGAGGTGGCCCCCATCACCATCACCGCCACCAAGGACGTGGAGGACACCATCGCCACCCAGCGGCTCGTCTCCGCCGCCATGGCCGCGGTGAGCCCCAGCTACGTGGCCGACAGCTCGGCATTGGGCCGGGTGCTGGACGCCCTGGACGGCGACTTTTCCGCCCTCTCCGCCATGAAGAGCGGCGACGCCAGCCAGTCCGCCCAGTCCCTCGCCGCCTCCCTGTCCCAGGAATTGGGCATAGAGGTCGCCGAGACCGAGGTACAGGCGGTGCTGGACGCCGACGGCGCGGGCTTTTCCGCCCTGCTCACCCGGGTGCGCCGCCTGGTGCGGGAGGAGCTCAACTCCAACGTCACCGAGGGCCAGGAGAAGGACGCCGCCGAGCGCATCCGCCGCGCCCTGGCCACCGACGGCTACGATTCCTCCCTGGTGTCCCTGATGGGCCGCATCGTGAGCCAGCACATCGAGCCCTCCATGGTGCTGGACGAGGAAGCCACCGAGCTGAACCGCCAAAAAGCCGCGGCGTCCGTTGACCCCGTCATCTACAAGCAGGGCCAAAACATCGTCCGCTCCGGCGAGGTGGTCACCTCCTCCCAATACGAGCTTCTCTCCTCCCTGGGCCTGTTGATGGAAAACAAGATCGACTTCGCCCTCTACGCGGGCCTGGCCGTGGCGCTGGCGCTGCTCCTTGGCGCGCTCTACGCCTTCCTCTTCGTGTTTGAAGGGGCCACGATGCTGGACAACCGGAACCTGCTCCTTCTCTCCACCATACTCTTTTTGGTGGCGGCGCTGTGCCTGGCCACCCATATGGTGTCCATATTCTTCATGCCCGTGGCCCTCTCGGCCATGCTGGTGGGGGTGCTCCTCAAGCCCCGCATAGGCTTTATCGCCAATTTGGCCCTGGCCATTCTCTGCGTCATGATGACCGCCACGGCCACCCAGGGCGCCACCTCCCTCCTGTTTATCATCCTCTCCTCCGTGTCCGCGGCCTGCATATGCAATTCCATCCAGAAGCGCCGCCAGAGCCGGCTGATCACCCTGCTGTGCGGCCTGGTCACCTCCGCCTGCAACATGGCGGCGGTGCTCTCCGCCATGCTCATCAACAACGCCAGCATGGCCAAGGTCTACCCCGCCCTGGGCTTCGCGGCGGCGGGCGGCCTGCTCACGGGCGTATTGTGCATCGGCCTTCAGCCGGCCCTTGAGTGGCTGTTCAACCTGATGACCCAGACGAAGCTGCTGGAGCTGTCCAACCCCAACCAGCCCCTTCTCCGCCGCCTGCTTCTCGAGGCTCCCGGCACCTATCACCACTCCATCATCGTGGCCAACCTGGCCGAGGCCGCCGCGAGCGCCGTGGGCGCGAATTCGCTGCTGGCCCGCGTGGGCGCCTACTACCACGACATCGGCAAGCTGAAGCGGCCCATCTACTTCAGGGAAAACCAGATGGGCGACAACCCCCACGACCGCACCGACCCGGCGGTGTCCTCCGCCATACTCACCGCCCACACCAAGGACGGCGTGCTCATGGCCCGCAAATACCGCATCCCCCAGCCGGTGCTGGACATCATCGAGCAGCACCACGGCGATACCCCCACCCTCTACTTCTACGACCGGGCCAAAAAGCAGAACCCCAACGCCCAGATCTCCATCGACGACTTCCGCTATTCCGGCCCCCGGCCCCAGAGCGCCGAGGCCGCGGTGGTGATGCTGGCCGACACGGTGGAGGCCGCCGCCCGGGCCGCGGGCGAGAGCGACCCGGCCAAGACGGAGCTTCTCCTTCGCAAGCTGATCCGGGCCAAGATGGACGACGGCCAGCTGGGCGACAGCCCCCTGACCATGCGGGATCTTGAAAAGATCTGCGCCGCCTTCCACACCGTCCTCACCGGCATCTACCACGAGCGGGTGGAATACCCCGCCATGGAGCCCATACCGCCCCGGCCCCTGGTGACCGAAGCGGAGGCGAAGGCCGAGAAGGAGCAAAAGGAGGAAGTCCATGCCCATTGATATCCGCCTGGAGGTCGCCTCCCTGCCGGAGGGAGCCCTCTGCGCCATGGAATCGGCCCTCTCCTGTGCCCTGCGCCTGGAGGGCGCGCCCATGGACAGCGTCATGTCCCTTTTGATCACGGACGATGCCGCCATCCATGCCGTCAACCTTTCCATGCGGGGCGTGGACGCCGCCACAGACGTGCTCTCCTTCCCCTCCGTCCAGTTCCCGCCCCACACCGTCTACTCCCGCCTCCGCCCCCGCCTGCCCCGGCAGGACGGGCACCCCTTTCTGGGCGACGCGGTGATCTCCCTCCCCCGGGCCCAGGCCCAGGGCCGGGAATTCGGCCACGGCGTGAACCGGGAGCTGGCCTACCTTACCGCCCACTCTGCCCTGCACCTGATGGGCTACGACCACATAGAAGACACAGACAAAACCCTCATGCGGGAGAAAGAACGTGACATTATGGAACAGATCGGCCTGTACCGGGACGAGGAGCTGTTGGACAAAGCCCTCAAGGCCATGGAAATGAGCTATTCCCCCTACTCCCATTTCCGGGTAGGGGCCTGCATACTGGGCGCGGATGGCCGCGCCTATATCGGCGCCAACATTGAAAACGCCTCCTACGGGGCCACCATCTGCGCCGAGCGGGCGGCCCTGTCCCGGGCGGTGGTGGACGGATGCCGCCGCTTCACCGCCATCGCCATCGCCGGCGACGAGCCCGCCTGGCCCTGCGGCATCTGCCGCCAGGCGCTGAACGAATTCTCCGACGACATGAAGGTCATCGTGGGCACCAAAGAAGGCATCGTGGGCGTCATGAAGCTCTCGGAGCTTCTCCCCCACTCCTTCGGCCCCGCGGAACTGGGGGTGAAGGCATGAAGAGCGGCTTTGTGGCCATCCTGGGCCGCCCCAACGTGGGCAAGAGCAGTCTACTCAATCTTTTCGTGGGCGAAAAGGTGGCCATCGTCTCCCCCAAGCCCCAGACCACCCGCTCCCGCCTCTTGGGCGTGGCCGGGGGCGAGGGCTGGCAGGTGGTGTTTGTGGACACGCCGGGCATCATGACCCCCCGCAACCGTCTGGGCCAGTACATGGTCAAAGCCGCCTCCGACGCCAAAGAGGGCGTGGACGCGGTGCTGTGCGTCTGTGACGCCAGCTACATCGGCGACAAGGACCGGGAGATCATGCGAAGCGTATGCGCCATGAAGTGCCCCCGCTTCCTGGCCGTCAACAAGACCGACCTCACCACCCGGGAGCAGCTCTTCCCCCGCCTGGCCACGCTGGACGGCTTCGACTTTGACCAGGTGGTGCCCGTCTCCGCCAAAACCGGCGAGGGGGTAGACACCCTCCTCTCCCTCATCCGCGACGCCATGCCCGAGGGCCCCAAATACTTCCCCGACGACATGGTCACCGACCAGCCCGAGCGGGTCATGTGCGGCGAGATCATCCGGGAAAAGTGCCTTCTCCACCTGGGCGAGGAGGTGCCCCACGGCATCGGCGTGGAGATGCAGAAGATCGAAAAGCTGTCAGACCGGCTCACCGAGATCCACGCCGCCGTCTACGTGGAGCGGGCCTCCCACAAATCGATCCTGATCGGCAGGCAGGGCTCCATGCTCCGCACCATCGGCACCGAGGCCCGGGAGGACATCGAGCGCCTCATGGGCACCAAAATCAACCTCCAGCTCTGGGTCAAGGTCCGGGAAAACTGGCGCAACCGCCCCGACGACCTCCGCACCCTGGGCTATTTCGACGAAAAGGACTGACTCATCATCATCCCCCGTTCCCCGTATCCCTGTCATTGCGAGGCGCTCCGCGCCAAAGCAATCCGTCCCCCTTCATGATTCATTCCCTGCCCCCTCTGTGCCATCCATCTTTCACTTGGAGCGTCCTCCCATGCACATCATCACCCAGGGCGTGGTCCTGCGAAGCGCCCAATACAGCGAAAACGACAGAATGGTCACCCTCCTCACCCCCGACCGGGGGCTGGTGGAGGCGATCGCCCGGGGCAGCCGCCGGCCCAAGTCCCCCCTGGTGGCGGCGGTGGAGCCCTTCTGCGCCGGAGAATACACCCTCTTCGCCCAGGGGAGCCGCCTCAGCATGCAGCAGTGCCGGGTGATGGAGAATTTCTATCACCTCCGCTTCGACGTGGACCGGCTCACCGCCGCGGTCTACGTCTCTTCCCTGTGCGAGGCGTCGGCCCAGCCCGAGGAGGACTGCCGGAGCATGTTCGCCCTGCTCCTGAAAACCCTGGCCTATCTCGAAAACTCCGACCTGCCCCTGCCCCTCCTCATTTCCGCCTTTGAGATGCGCCTGATGCCCATCCTGGGCTACCTGCCCCGCATGGAGGCCTGCGTGCTCTGCGGCAGACCCTTCCAGGGCGGGGGCCGGTTCGACGCCCGGCTGGGCGGAGCCGTGTGCCCCGACTGCCCCTCCACCGCCCCGGAGATGACCCTGGAGGCCCGCCGCATCATCTACAAGGCCCCCCGCACCGACTACACCCGGGTGGATCTGCTGGAGGACAAGCCCGCCTGGCGCGAGGCCGCCCGCCTCTACCGTCCCTTCGTCTCCGAGCGGATCGAGCTCCCTGAAAAGCGGATCATACCTTCCCCTCCCGAAGACTGATCCGCCCCTCCCGAACCCCCGCTCCCCCTCCTTCCCTTCACCTTCCCCGCCTGCCCCTCGCCCACCCATGGCTTCCCCCGCCGGGGGAAGCTGTCGCGCGAAGCGTGACTGATGAGGGCGTCCCCTCCTTCCAAAACCACACATCCCCTTACATTCCCCCTCTCCCTCCCCCAAATTGCCCCGCATCATGCAAATTTCAGCGCCTACATGCTAATTACGCATGTATTTTTCGATTTTTTGGGCGTATTTTGTTTAAAAATGAATCAATCTCTTGCATTTCCTTCAAAAAAAGCGTATACTATACACAATTGCATCGCCATCGGTCCTCCCAGCCATACACCGCGGAGGGCCCATCTTTTCGCACAGGAGGGTTCTACCCATGGAAAATTCCCAGGAGCTGATCCAGCGCCTGAACCAGAGCGGACGCAAGCTCTCCAAAAGCCACCGCCGCATCGCCGAATGCATCGTCGCCCACTACGACAAGGCCGCCTTCATGACCGCCTCCCGTCTGGGCGAATACGTGGGCGTCAGTGAGAGCACCGTGGTGCGCTTCGCCTCCGCCCTGGGCTACGAGGGCTACCCCCAGCTCCAGAAGGCCCTGCAGGAGCTGGTGCGGCACCGCCTCACCGCCAGCCAGCGCTTTGAAATGAGCTCCGACATCGACCAGGGCCAGGTGCTGCACCGGGTGCTCAAGGCCGACATACAGAACATCCGGGCCACCATAGACGAAATGGACCCCTCCGTGTTCGACAAGGCGGTAGAGGAGATTCTCTCCGCCAAGACGGTATACGTACTGGGCCAGCGGGCCAGCGCCCCCCTCGCCCAGTTCCTGGATCACTATCTTCGCTACGTGCTCACCGACGTGGTGCTGGTCTCCTCCGGCATCTCCGACGTGTTCGAGCAGATCAGCCGCATCGGAGAGGGAGACCTGCTCATCGGCATCTCCTTCCCCCGCTATTCCACCCGCACCGTGGACGCCATGCGCTTCGCCAAGGATCGTGGAGCCTGCCTGGTGGCCCTCACCGACGGCCCCCTCTCGCCCCTGCACACCATGGCCGACATGTGCCTGATGGCCAAGAGCGACATGGCCTCCTTCGCCGACTCCCTCACCGCCCCCATGTCCCTGATCAACGCCCTGATCGTGGCCCTGGGCCGCCGCCGCAAGGAGCAGGTCTCCGCCCACTTCGACCAGCTGGAGACCATCTGGAGCGAATACAATGTCTACCTGGGCAAGGAAACCGCCAATGTATGACGTCATCGTGATCGGCGGCGGGGCCTCCGGCATGATGGCCGCCGTGTCCTCCGCCCAGGCCGGAGCCCGCACTCTTTTATTGGAGCGGGGCGAAAAGCTGGGCAAAAAGGTCTATATCACCGGCAAGGGCCGCTGCAATGCCACCAACGCCGCCGACAAGGACCAGTTCTTTTCCAGCATCCTCCGAAACCCCCGCTTTTTCTACGCCAGCTTCGCCCGCCTGTCCAATCAGGACTGGATGGCCCTGCTGGAAAGCTGGGGCGTGCCCCTCAAGGTGGAGCGGGGCGGACGGGTGTTCCCCGTGTCCGACCACGCCAGCGACGTGACCCGGGCCTTTTCGAGGCAGCTCGATGACCTGGGCGTGGAGATCCGCTATTTTTCCCGGGTGTCCCACCTGTGCGCCGAGGGCGGCCGTGTCAGCGGCGTGACCCTTGAAAACGGCCAGTTCATCCCCGCCCACAGCGTGGTGCTTTCCACCGGCGGCATGAGCTATCCCTCCACCGGCTCCACCGGCGACGGCTACGCCCTGGCCGGGGAGTTCGGCCACGGCCTGGTGACCCCCCTCCCCGCCCTCTGCCCCATAGAGACCCGGGAGACCTGGCCCGGCGAGATCAGCGGCCTGACCCTCAAAAACGTGACCCTCTCCGCCCACCGGGGCCCAAAATGCCTGTACAGCGACATGGGCGAGCTGCTCTTTACCCACTTCGGCCTCTCCGGCCCCCTGGCCCTCTCCCTGTCCTCCCAGCTTCCCGAAAACCCCGACGGCGTGGCCCTGACCATAGACCTTAAGCCCGCCCTGGATCACGATACCCTGGACAGGCGCCTCCTTCGGGAATTGTCCGCCGCGCCCAACAAGCGGCTTTTGTCTGTGGCGGAGACGCTGGAGCCCCGCTCCCTGGCGGCCCAGGTGCTGCGCGCAGCCCATCTGCCCGCCGATCTCCCCGCCCATTCCGTCACCCGGGCCCAGCGGGAGACCCTGCTTTCCACCCTCAAGGCCCTGCCCCTCACGGTCAAGCGCCTTCGGGGCATGGACGAGGCCATCGTCACCCGGGGCGGCCTGCCGGTCAGGGAGTTCAGCCCCTCCACCCTGGAATCAAAGCGCCTGCCGGGCCTCTTCGCCTGCGGGGAGGTGCTGGACATAGACGCCCTCACCGGCGGCTTCAATCTGCAGATTGCCTTCTCCACCGGGGCCCTGGCGGGCGAACGCGCCGCCCTCTCCGCCCTGGAAGCATAAAACGGTTCCGCTTCCAATCAATTGGTTTGGGTTGCGGACGGCTTCACCGGGCTGTGACCTCCTCGCAACGGCAGGAAAATCCTCGTCGTCATTGCGGGGAGCGAAGCGGCGCAGCAATCCGTCCCCTGAAGCGCAGTGATTTGGACGCGAAATCGTATCAATCCATACGGAAAGGAACAAAAGATATGCCCAGCATCGCCATAGACGGCCCCTCCGGGGCCGGAAAATCCACCGTATCCATACAGGTCGCGGATCGCCTCCACATGATCCACCTGGACTCCGGGGCCATGTACCGGGCCGTGGGCATGTATATGGCCCGCCAGGGCGCGGACCTTCAAAACGCCGCCGACGTGGCTGCCCGGGCCGATTCCGTGCCCCTGACCCTCACCTTTGAAAACGGCCAGCGGGTGCGTCTTGACGGCGAGGACGTGACGGACGAGCTGGCCAAATACTCCTACACCGCCTCCCAGGTGTCCAAGGTGCCCCAGGTGCGGGAAAAGATCAACCAGATCCTCCGCTCCATCGCCCGGGACATGGGCGTAGTGGTGGACGGCCGGGATATCGGCACCACCGTGCTCCCCCAGGCCAATCTCAAGATATACCTCACCGCCGATCCCGCCGCCCGGGCTCGCCGCCGCTACCTGGAGCTGGTCGGGCGAGGCATGGAGGCGGACGAGGCTCAGGTCCTCCGGGACATCATCCAGCGGGACTACGAGGACACCCATCGCGCCGTCTCCCCCCTGGCCAAAGCGCCGGACGCGGTGGAGGTGGACTGCACCCACATCGACAAGGACGGGGTCGTGGCGGAGATTCTCCGCCTGGCCCGGAGGGCTGGACTATGAAAAAAGGCTTCTATTCCTTCTGCCGGTGCCTGATCCGGGCCTGGCGCGCGGTGTTCTATCCCCTGAACATACAGGGAAAAGAGCATCTTGACATACAGGGCGGTGCGCTTCTCGTCTCCAACCACGTCTCCATGCGGGACCCGGTGATCCAGGCGGCCCTCTGCCCCCGTCCCCTCCGCTTCATGGGCAAAAAGGAGCTGTTTCAAAACAAGCTCCTTGCCTCCCTCTTCACCGCCCTGGGCGGCATCTCCGTGGACCGGGGCCATTCCGACGTGGCCTCCATGCGGGAATGTCTCTCCGCCCTCAAATCCGGCGATATACTCTCCATATTCCCCCAGGGCCACCGCTTCCCCGCCGACGACGACCGCACGGTAAAGGACGGCGCGGCCTTCCTGGCCCTCTACGCCCGGGTGCCGGTGATCCCCATGCACATCACCCCGCCCTACAAGCCCTTCCGCAAGCTCACCGTCACCATAGGCGAACCCATCCGCCTGGACGACGTGACCACTCTTGACAAGTCCGCGGTGGAGGAGGTCAGCCGCCGCATCGCCAAGGGCATATGGGGATGACCGAAAAAAGAAAAGCCGCGCTGGCCGCCCTCCTGGGCCTGGCCTTTGTGGCTTTTTGCTATCTGGCCCTGTGCCGGGCTCTGGGGCTTCATATCCTGGACCACAGCCCCTACGATTCCTATACCCTCCAGGCCATGCTCTGGCGGCAGGGCCGCGTCAGCATGACCGAAAACCGGCCCTGGCTGGAGCTGGCGGTCTACGGCGGGGAATACTACATCAGCTTCCCCCCCTTCCCCACCCTGGTCATGCTGCCCCTCACCTTCCTCTTTGGCGAAAACACCCCCAGCCAGCTGGTCTCCTTTTCCTGCGTGCTTCTCTCCTACCTCATCGGCTTTTTCACCGCCCGCCGCCGGGGCGTCTCCCCCTTTCTTTCCGCCTTCATGGGGGCCTTTCTGGTGCTGGGGTGCAACCTCTGCGAATACGGCCTCTACGGCGGCGTGTGGAACGTGGCCCAGTCCATGGCCTTCTGTCTCACCTGCGCCGCGTTCTATTTCGTCTCCCGCTCCACCCGCCCCGGCGTATACCTGGGCCTCATCTTTATCGCCTGCGCGGTAGGGTGCCGCCCCTTCCAGGCCCTCTACGTGCCCCTGCTCCTGCTCCTCTCCCTCCGCTCTCTGGGCATTAAGCGCCTTCTCCCCGCCCTCGTCGTTCCCGCCCTCATCGCCCTGTCCCTGGCCGCCTACAACTTCATCCGCTTTTCAAATCCCCTCCAGTTCGGCCACGACTACCTGCCGGAATTCGCCCAGCAGAGCGAATATGGCCAGTTCTCCCTCCATTACATTCCCAGAAATCTGAAAAACATACTCCGTCTGCCCTGGCTGGAGTCTGGCCGCCTCACCTTCCCCGTGGCCTACGGCTTCGCCTTCTGGCTGTGCAATCCCCTCTTTCCCCTCTTTCTCGTCTCCTTCTCCGCCGCCGTCATCCGCGGCGACGTGTCCGCCCCCGACTGGACCCTCCTTTTCACCCTCCTTATCCACTTTTTCCTTCTCCTCATGCACCGCTCCTTCGGCGGCGTCCAGTTCGGCACCCGCTACCTCTGCGACCTGATCCCCGCCATGTACTTCTGCTGGGCCCGTCCCCTCCCCTCCCGCCCCGCCAAAATCGCCGCCGCCTCCGTCTGCGCCTTCGCGATCCTCTTCAACCTCTACGGCGCGTGGTACTTTCACGTCCTCATAGGCGGCTGAATCCAAAACGCAAAGATCATATCCCGAGATCAATACAGCCGCGCGGAAGCCTTGTAAGCTCCCGCACGGCTGATGTACTATGTATGCTCTGTCATCCAAAATCGTTTCCCGGAAATGGGGCTTGTTCCTCATCCCTCCCCGCTGATTTCCCGCAAACACTCCGCATAGTCCAGTCCCATGTCACATCCTGTACCGATCAGCTCCTCCTCCCGCGGGGATTCCTTTTTCCACATCGGTTTTCATGAAAAGATGATCAGGTTTGTATTGTCGTGCCCCCGGGGCGCCTCTATTTTTGCCGTGAT
>CADAGW010000025.1 GCA_902787475.1 uncultured Eubacteriales bacterium | reverse complement strand
GAATTGAGGGTGAATTGTGCCGAAGAGAGTCCAATGAGGCAAGGAGTTTTTGAATATACGGATTTCAAAAACGACCATTGCGAATTGAGGGGCGCACGTAGCCGCCGCCCAGTGGGCGAATTGCGGCGAAGTAAGCCCAATGAGCAAAGGAGTTTTTGAATATACGGTTTCAAAAACGACTATTGCGAATTGAGGACCGAGCAGCCCTCAGCGCCTCCCCTCGTCTCCCCTCGTCTCCCCCGTCTCTTACATGGCTCCCTGCCTCGTCAGCACGACCCAGACGGTGCGCAGGAGGATCTTGCAGTCCAGCAGCAGGGACCAGTTTTCGATATACTCCCGGTCCAGCTGCACCACCTGATTGAAATCCCGGATCTTACTGCGCCCGCTGATCTGCCACAGGCCGGTGATACCGGGCTTGGTGGACATGCGGCCCCGGTGGTAGGGTTCATAATGCTGCCACTCGTCCACCGTGGGCGGGCGGGTGCCCACCAGGGACATATCGCCCTTGAGCACATTGAAGAACTGGGGGAACTCGTCCAGGGACAGATCCCGTATCCAGCCGCCGATTCCCTTTTTCCAGGTGCCGTCGGGGCGCTGGACCTGGCCGATGATGCGGGGATCATGCTCCATTTTGAACATGAGGTGATCCTCCTGGCCCTGGGAGGCGGCCACCTCCTTTTTCCGCTTCTCGGCGTCCATGTACATACTGCGGAACTTATAGATAGAGAACTGCCGCCCGTTCTCGCCGATGCGGGTCTGCTTGAAGAATATGGGCCCGGGAGACGCGGCGTAGATCATGGGCCCCAGCACCAGAGTGAGGAGCAGGGTAAACAGGGACCCCGCTGTGCCGCCCACGATGTCCATGATCCGTTTGAGCAGCAGGTCGCGCCCGCTGACGTATCCAAGACTGGTGGTCACGGTCACCTTGCCGCAGACCCACTCCACGTTCTTGTGCCGGGCCTCGATCTGGTCCATCTCGTTCATGGCCACGTGCACGGTGATGCCCATGCCCATGATCTCGTTGATCAGCTCCACGGGCATGGCCCCGCCGCCGGGTATATCCAGATAGATCTCGTCCACCCAGCTGTTGATGAGGTAGGGGATGAGGGTGTCCCCGGTGGCCACCACCTTCAGGCCATCGATCCGCTTGTCGCCCTGCATGATGCCGTCCAGCTCCGCCTGGGCCGCCTCCAGATCGCCTCCGCTCTCCATCAGCGCCGTGCCCACGAACCGGTAGCTGTTGTAGTTGTGGTTCACCAGCTCCGTGACCACCGCCCGCAGCCGGTCCTTCCCCGCCACCACCAGCATGCCCCGGCGGTTCTTGAGATGCAGTCTCTTGCGCAGGTATTCCTTCCACAGCACCCGCATATTGAAGCACAGCACGCCGTAGAAGGGCAAGGCGGGCACCAGCACGTGAAACAGATTGAGCTGATCGTCCCGCAAAAGGAAGGAATATACGATCATGCCCACGGTGAGATACACCGTCTGGGTCAGCACGCCTTTCAGCTCCCCGTAGGCATCCCGGCGAATGACGCTGTGGTAGGCGTCCATGAGCACCATCACCAGCAGGTCGATGATGCCCGCCCCCAGGCACAGGGCCCAGAACACGAAGCTGCGGCTCAAATGGGGCCAGTTGTCGTGGAACAGCGCGCCGAATATCATGGCCACTTCCAGACACAGTATGTCCAGCCCCATAAAGTCCAAATGCTGGGACCAGCCGCTGGATTTCTTTTTGTACATGCGCGAACCTCCTTCTTTCTGCGGGCCCGGTCAGCTGCCGCCGTAGGCCCTGTGTATGCTTTGTATAAACCGCCCAGTAGAAAACGCCTCCGCGCTCCGGGGCCGGGCCCTTTGCCAGAGCCCATCCGCCAGGATCGCCTCCGCCCAGGCCTGGGCCCCCAGGGACAGGGGCAGGTATGTAACGCCCCCCAGGTCCGTTTCCCGGGGCACCGAGTCGGAGGACACGCAATGAAGGCCCGACGCCTGGGCTTCTATGAGCACCATGCCAAAGCCCTCCGCCCGGGAGGGAAACAGGAGAAGCCCGCACTCCCGCATCAGGGCCGGCACGTCCGCGTCCGGGGGGAGGAGGGTCACCCGATCCGTAAGACCCCTGTCCTCTATGGCCCGCCGTACCTTACCGCCGTATTCCCCCTCCGCCGCGCCCACCAGGGTGAGCCGGGCCTCCGGGAGCCGGGCCGCGAGACGGGCGAATACGTCAAGGGTGAACAGCTGGTTTTTGTTGTCGCAGAAATATCCCACCTGCAAAATATGCGGCGGCCGGTCTCCCGCCTTGCCCGGAACAAAGCGGGTCTCGTCGTAGGGATTGTACACCGTCTCTCCCTTTCCGGGGCCGTAGAAGGCCCCGCAGGCCTGCCGGGAGCAGCCCAGTCTGGCCGTGGCGCAGGAGAGGATGGCCCGGCGGCACAGGGCCCGGTAGAGCATCGTCACCGGCCCGCCCCGAAGGGACCAGTCCTTGTGCACGTGGCCCACCCGAGCGGGCACCTTCATCGCGCGGGCCGCCGCCAGACTGCCCGCCATGTCGAACTCGTTGTGGCAGTGGACGGCGTCGTATGGGCCATAGCGCCGAATGGCCCGGCGCGTATGCCAAAAGAGGGACAGGGGCCTGAAAAAATCCGCGAGGGTGTTGAGGGGCCCCAGGCGGAACCGCTTTTTCCGGTACCGGAGGATCCGGCCCCCCAGGCGCAAAAACTCCGGCTCGAAATAGCCGCCCTCCCGGCCGCTTAAAAGGATGTCGAATTCCCACTCCGGACACAGGCCCCGGGCGACGGTCATGATCACCGACGGCACGCCGGTCTTGTCCAGAGCGCCGCTGGTCACCAGCAGGGCCTTCTTTTTCATCCGCTCCACCGCCTTCCCTCAGCGCCCGGATCCAAAAGCATAGAGGCCCTTCAGCGCCCGCATCAGGGGCAGGGGGCTTTTGAGCACCAGATCCCGCCGGTTTTTGTCATAGCGCGCGTTCAGATAATGGGCCCGGTAGAAGGGATCCTGTCTAAGGGCCGTCATTTCTCTTTGGATATCGCTCCAGGGCAGATCGGACACGAACAGCTTCCGGGTCACGTCCCGCAGGATCCGCATGATCCATCTGTTTGCCCCCTCCGTCAGCTCGTCGTCCCCCCGGCTCCACTTTTTGGCGTAGGCCAGGCGGCGGGCGCAGACCTTCTTTTCGGAGGCGAAGTGGCGGGGATTGTAGGATCGGGACATGCTCTGAAGGTTCACCCGGTAATAGTAGAGCACCCGGTCCATAAAATACACACTGTCCGCCAGATCCATAAGCGCCAGGCTCTGATAGAGATCCTCCCCGTTGGACACGCCCTCTATGTCCCGGTATACATCTTCCTTTTCCATCAGCGCGCGCCGGACGCACTTGGCCCATATGTTGTTGAGCCTGTCCGTGCCGCACAGAAGCCGGTACAGATCGTATTTCCCTTCCCCCGTAAAGACAGAGCCGTCCGGGAAGGGGTATACAAACAGGGGCGTTCCGCTCTCCTTGCGGCTGGTGGCGTTAAATAGGATCACGTCAAACTCTCCCCGGCCCGCTGCCTCCAAAAGAGCGGCGACGGCCCCGGGCATGGCGCAGTCGTCGGAGTCCACAAACCAGATATACTCCCCCCGGGCCAGGGCCAGGCCGTTTCGCCGGGTGGCGAGGAGCCCCTGGTTTTCCTGGCGGATCAGCCGGGCGTCGGCAGGATACCGGGCCATGACCGCGCGGCAGATCTCCCCGCTTTTGTCCCTGGAGCCGTCGTCCATCAGGATATACTCCACCTGATCCGTGGCCTGGGACAGGAGGGACACGAGGCACTCCTCCACGTACTTTTCCTGATTGTATATGGGCACGATCACCGAGAGCGTGGGCATCACGGCGGTTCCTCCTTACTTCCCGGCATGCTTTTTGGCGAAGCGGTTGACATATATCTTCTTGGCGTGGGTGAGAAGGTAATACACGCGGGGGCTCACCTTCACCCAGGAGGAAAAGAGCTTGTCCCGCCGGGTGTAGGCGTCGCTTGAGAGATACGCCGGCCCGTAGTGGATATAGTTGTCCCTAAGCTCCCCCAGCACCTTATTGTCCCGCATATGGGTGCGGTAGTAGATGTAGATATACTGAAGGCTCATGTGGCACAGGGAGGCCCGGGCCAGATCGGCGATGTGGGGATGGCTCTTCTCCGTCAGCTCCGCGATCTTCCGGTAGGTGAGAAAGCAGCTGAGCTTTCGCTTGGTCAGAGGCGAATAGGAGGCGGTGACGCCGCCGCTGTCGTGATTGTAGTGATACAGGGGCACGGGGTCATAGGCCACCTTCCGGCAGCTCATAAAGTAGCGCACGGCGAAGTGAAGGTCCTGCACCATGCCCAGCTCCGTGTCAAACCGCAGGCCCTTTTCCCGGATCACGTCCATGTGGTAGAGCTTGTTCCAGGCGTAGCCGCAGTAGGAGCTGGGCCGCATGAGAAGATCCAGCGCCTGCTCCTGGGTGAGTACCTGGGCGCTGGCTCCCTCGTTCCACACCCGGATGCGCCCGTCGATGTGGTCGAAGTGGCCGCAGACCGCCAGGTCCGCCCCGCAGCGGCTCTGTATGTCCAGCAGGGTCTCAAGGTATTTGGGCTCCACCCAGTCGTCCGGGTCGGGGAATATGATGTACTCCCCCCGGGCGTGGTCGATGCCGAAATTCCGGGCGGAGGACAGGCCGCCGTTTTCCTTGTGGAACACCCGGGTGCCCGGGCGGCGGGCCGCCTGCTTTTCGCAGATGTCTTCGCTGCCGTCGTTGGAGCCGTCGTCCACGATCAGCAGCTCGAAGTCCTGACAGGTCTGGGCCAAGAGGGAATTCATGGCCTTGGGCAGGAACCGGCCGGTATTGTATACTGAAAGCACTACCGTAATCACGTGTGTACCTCCATATGGGGCCGTCAGCCCCGCCTGAGCATTTTAAGGACCGCCTTTTTGGCGTCGGCGTATTCCGGCAGGACCCGGTATATCACCAGCAGCACGCCGCCGCTGACCATGGCGCAGGCCACGCCCCGGGCCGCCATCCACACCAGGCTCATTACCGCGCTGCCTCCCGCCTCGGGGATCAGGCGGCACACGGCCATGGCCGCCCCGCAGGCCGCCGCGGACGCCGCGGCGAAGAGAAGGAGCCTAAGCAAATAGCTCCTCTGCTTCTGGTCGGTGAAGTAGAATTTGAACAGGATCCGGGAGCCCCACAGGGAGTCGATCACCACCTGGCAGAGTATGGTGGAGAGCATGACGCCCGCCACGCCGATGTACTGCACCAGTATGTAGTTGAGGGTCAGGTTGGTGACCCCGTCCACCACAGGTCTGAGCCGGTCCTCCCACCACAGGCCGCTGGCCTGGCGGTACTGGAAGCACACGTTGCCCATGCGCTCGGTGAAGAAGTACGCCACGAACACCAGCATCAGCCGATTGGAGAGCAGGTTTTCCTCCCCCACCCAGAAGCGGATGAAGGGCTGATATACCCCGCACATGCAGGCGGACACCACGCCCACGATGGTCATGAACAGCAGCTGGAAGGCCCGGAAATCCCGGAAGTTTTTCTCCTTGCTCTCCACGGCCACGCTGTTGCCCACGCTGGAGAGGGTGCTGTCGGTGAGGATCGCCGTGATGCCCACCAGGGTGGTGACGATGAGCAGATAGTTCTGATATTTGGCCAGCACGTCCAGTCCCAGGAACATGGACAGTATGATGCTGTCGAAGGAGTTGCGGAGCACGTGGCACACCTTGAACAGAAACAGGCCCGCCACCCGCTTGGTGATGTCCCTCACCGCCTCCCGGGGCAGGTCGCCCCCGCACTGGTACTCCGGGAACCGCTTCTGGGTCACACGCCATATGGCCAGGTTCATGCCCACCTGAATGAGGGGCTGAACCACGCAGAACATGTAGTAGTTCTGAAACAGAAGTAGGAGAGCCGCCTGCAGCGCGCACAGGGCGATCTTTCCGGCGGACTGGATGTAGTACCAGGTGCTCTTCTGCTGGGAGGCGTCCAGAAGGGCGCTGCGGTAGGAGAAGAGGAAATAGCTCACCGAGGTGTCCGCCAGGCGGATAAGGTAGAGTACCGTCAGGTTCATGCCGTCCGGCAGGCTCCCCTTGATGAGCTTTGGCAGAAAGGGGATGAGCACAAGCCCCGCGCCAAGTATCACCAATCCCACGACCCGGTATATCTTCCGGTACAGCCGCAAAAGGGCATTGATCGTCTGCTTGTCGCCCTCCGCCATGGGCTTGTAGAGGGAAAACACCATGGCCGAGCCAAAGCCCAGCTCCGCCAGGCTCAATACCTGGATCACCGCGGTGAAGAGACTGTTGAGCCCCAGGTACACCGTGCCCAGGGTATAGATCAGCACCGTTCGGGTGATGAAACTGGTGATGGGGGTGATCAGCTTGATGACCACGGCGCTTTTGATGTTTCGCCGGGCGTGATGGAGCCTGGATGCTGTCAAGTGCGTTCACCTTATCCCTTTGTATTTTGGATCCTCCGGGCCCGTATCCTGTCCCGGGCCCATGCCGCCGCCCAGGGCACCGCTACGCTGGCCGCCAGGCACACCGCCATCACCGGCAGGGCAGGCAGGCGCAGCCGGGTGAAGAGCACCAGCCCCAAAAACGCGCAGCAGAAGGGCTGATGGAGAAGGTAGATGAGCATGGATTCCCGACCCAGGAAAGAAAGGGCCCTTTTCGCAAGTCCCGTGCGGGGAAGGATCCCCGTCTCAAACAGGCGGCCCAGCAGCAGCATGAGCCCCGGCAGAAGGAGATCGGCCAGAAGGTACAGCGCGAACCGTCCCGAAGCCGAATCCACCGACAGGGAATTGCCGGAAAAGCCGGAAAAGAAGGCCGCCCGGATCATGATATAGGCAAATCCCGCGCCGCCCCAGGCCCACAGCGCGGGCCAGGAGGGCCTCATATTCGCCATCAGCGTCCCCAGGCAGAACACCGGCAGATACAATGTGATGTAGTCGTACAGCCGCCACCAGTCCCCCAGGGCCAATTCGCCCCGGGCCGCCACGCCCGCAAGGCCCAGTATGGCCAGCGCGCCGCAGACCACATTCAGCCGCCTTCCGCCAAAGGCCCCGTCCGCCAGGGACACGATCAGGGTCAAAAGCATCAGCACGTACAAAAACCACAGATGGTACGCCCAGGGGTTGTCCGCCCTGAGGGCAGAGAGGATATAGTCCCCTATGGGCATGGGGGCGTAGCCCGCGCTTTTCAGGGTTCCGCCCACGCCGGGCAGGCGCACCGCCAGGGAGAACAGGGCGTAGATCAAAAGGGTGTACGCCGCCCAGGGCCACAACTGCTTCTTCAGCCGCCTCATGGCCGTCTGTACGGGCGGCCTGCCCCTGTCCCGGGCCAGGCGGTAGGTATAGCCCGCCATCCAGAAAAACCAGGTCATGTGGAATATGTACACCGACCGATAGATGAAGTCCAGCGCCGGGGAGGCGGAGCGCATTTCGTCCCGCATGCTGTGGCCGACGAGCACCAGGGCCATGGCCAGGCCCTTGCACAGATCCAGCCAGGCGATGCGTCCCCCGCCGGGGCTTTCCTGCCGCGTCATTGCCATTCCTCCCCGGGATCAATATATGTCCAGTATCACCAGCTCCGGCGGGTTGTTCACCCGGAGGATCCGGTTGTGGTTGCCCAGGCCCCGGCTGATGACCACCCAGGTATTCTCCACCCGGTGGCACCCGTCGGTCATTTCCGGCAAAAAGCCCTCTATGGGGTGGTACAGCCCGCCCACGAAGGGGATCACCACCTGGCCTCCGTGGAGGTGGCCGCAGAGGGCCATGTCGATGTCCTCCCCCACCAGCTCGCCGCCGGAGAAGAAGAAGGTAGGATAGTGGACCAGGAGCAGGCGGTAGTTGGGGGATTTCAGATACCCCTGCCAGAACTTCTGGGTGTAGTCCGCCTCCATGGTGCCGGGGTTGGCCGACAGGCCGCCGATGTCGATGACGTTGCCGTTCACCTGTATGGTCTCGTAGCGGTTGTGGAGCACGTGGACCCCCACCTGTTCCAGCTCCACGTTCAGCTGGCTGGTCTGATCCACCCGGATGGCCTGCTTTTCGTGGTTGCCGTAGCAGAAATATACCGGGGCCACATTCACCAGCTGGCGGCACAGGGTGACCACCACGGAGGTGTCCGGGTCGTCCTCATTCATCATGTCCCCTGCCATGCAGATGATGTCCGGGTGAAGAGTCTCGATCTCCCGCACCAGCTCGATATTGTCCTCTCCGAACTCGTTGAGGTGCAGGTCCGCCAACAGGGCGATCCGCATGGGATAGAGGATCTTGTCGTCCTCCACCTGATAAAAGGTGTCCACGAAGTCGCTCATGTCGGTGAGCCGCCCATATTCCCGCCAGATCAAGAAGCCCAGCGCCAAAAGCACCGCCAGCACCAGGAGCCGCTTTTTCCACTTGGACTTCTTTTTGGCCGGTCTCAGCGGCGATCCGCCCAGGTTTCCATTCGGAAATGGCGAAGCGCCTGGGCCGCCTTCTCCGGCCCGCGGGGCGGATCGTTGTTTTCTGCCCATTTTTTCGTCCTTTCGCCCGTCAGGAGGGGATACTCCCCCGCCCCGTCCGCTCCGGCTTCCATCTCTCCCAGGGCCATAGCCATGGGCAGAAGGTGCCAGGCGATCTCCGGACAGTATTTTTCCAGCGTGTTGTCCGTCAGGAACGTGACGAACATGAGAAGGGTCACCGCCATATACACCGCCGCCACCCGCATGGAGTACTTTTTGCTCAGGTGGGTATAGGTATATATGAACGTGACGGTGCACCAGAGGAGGAACACCGGCATGCCCAGCTCCACGTAGAGCCGAAGCACGTCGCTGTGGAGCCGCCGGTTGCCCGTCTTTTCCAGGGCCTCCAGCACGGTGGATACCATGCCGTTGCCAAGGCCCAGATAGGTGGGGCTCACGTCGTAGTAGGATTCCATGTAGCCGTAGAGCCGTTTTCGGCCCATCAGGTCGATGCCCAGCTGCTCGCAGATCTCAAACCACAGCCCTGTGCGGATAAGCACCACGTAGCCAAGGCTCACCGCCATGAGGATCAGTCCTATGGCCACGGTGACCTTTTTCTGCGCCTTTTCCCGCATGTGCTCCATCAGGAGGAAATACCCTCCGCCCAGGGCCAGGGCGGGAAAGAGGATCCGCTTAAACCCCAGCAGGAAGTAAAACGCCAGGGCCGCCACGTGGAACCACCGGCGGGGCTTTCCCCTGCCCGCCGCCAGGTAGTAAAGGAGCAGTATCGCGATGCCGAAGGTCACGTCCTGTACCTCCAGCTGCAGGGAAATGGCGTTGTCCTGGGAGCCCGCGCTGGCCAGAAAGGTGACCATGCCCGATATGGTGGCTCCCACGCCGTTTAAGCGCATCACGTCCAGCAGGATCAGGCTGTTGGCCAATATGAACCCCGCAGACGTCCACTCTATGGCCCCCTCGCCAAAGAGCACGCCCGCGCCGATGAGCATGGCCAGGAGCAAAAGCTGATACAGGATCAGCGACGACCCCCGAAGGATCAGCGACAGGGGCTCCTGGCGCGCCACCCACAGGGCGATGGACCAGCCCAGGGCGATGAGGTTTGGGAGCATCTGAAGGAGCATGAGGTTGACCGACCGGTTCACCCGGTCCGTCTGGCCGGAGTAGAACACCCAGACCGCCCCCATGAGCAGTATGGCCGCGTAAGAAAACTGGGTCACGAACCAGGGAAGCTCCACCAAATGGAAATAGCCCCTCAGGGTAGACAGGGCGATACACCCGGCGTAGGCCAGCCCCCAAAGGGTTGGCGCGTTTTGCTGCTGCCTTTTCACTGCCGGGAGCCGGTTTTTCCGGCCCAGCTCGCCCGGTGCGCTACGCATGCTCCTCCTGCACTTTCTCCGCCTCGATCACCGGCGCGGTGCGGAGCCTCTGCATGGTCAGGGCAAGCAGCTCCCGCATGGTGTAGGGGGTGTGCTCCGTGGCGGTGGCGCTGGCCAGCTTGTAGCGGATCATGGCCCCGTAGCCGCCCCGGTTGAACTCGGTCACCAGCCGTGCCAGCATATTGGCATAATAGGTGGCCCGGGCCTCGTCGCAGTTCGGGAACAGGCTCATGAACTGAAGGCCCCCGTTGTAGCCCACAAAGCCGTAGTTCTCGCCGCAGTCCTGAATGTAGTGAGAGAATATGCGAAGCACCTCGTTGCCCGCCTCCCGGCCCAGGGCGTCGTTGATCTCGTTCATGTTGGCCAGGCTCACCACCGCGCAGGTGAAGGGCGCGCTCAGTATGCCCTGAGCGTGCTTCTCGATCTCCGCGTCGCACCGGAGGCGGTTGGGCAGGCCCGTGGAGGCGTCGGTATAGAACCGGTACTCCACAAAGTCCAGGCTCCGGCCCACGATCACCGCCCCGGCCACGCCAAAGCCGAAGAACACCACGATGATGAGCATGGTGTACAGCCTCACGTTGGTGGTCCCCTTCACGTGCACCGTGGAGAGGACACGGACGTTTCGTATGGTCTCCACCTCGCTGTGCTCCGCGGCGGTGGCGAACAGGGCCCCGTCCAGGGTCTGAAGCCGCTCCTCGATCTGGCGGATGAGGGCCTCCACCGCCTCCACATCCTCCTCCCGGGGGGTATAGGCCGAGGAGGAAAAGGCGGAGAGGATGCGCTTGCAGTATTCGTTGTCCAGCCGCCGGTCGGTGATATCGGCCCGGAGCTTGACGTAGCGGTCTATGACGCTGTCGTAGGTGGTCTGCTGGGGGGCGTAGTGGTCCCGGCCCTCGAAGTCGTACACCGTGCCCAATACGTAGTTGTTGCCCGGGGCCTCGATGTTTTCGGCGTTTTCGCTGGCCTCGCCCTTCCAGTGGTAGTCCATGGTGGCGTGGTTTTTCTCGGTGTAGTTCTCGATCATCTGCTCCACCAGCACGATGGCCTCTTCGCTGTTGCGGATGGTCAAATCGTTTTGGTCGATCCGGTTCTGGAACCTGGCGGTGAGCATCTCCGGGTCGGTGGACACGTGATGGTTGAGGATCTCCGAATACAGGGAGGGCAGGTATACCGTGTAGATCAGGTTGTATTCGTTGTACAGGTCCTGAAAGCTGTAGCCCGTGGTGGAGGAGCGGAAATCGGAGCGGGTGTTTTTCATGGACTGGAGGTAGTCCCGGTTCTGCTTGATGTACTCGTCCATGACCTCCGCCCACTCGATGTAGTCGTAGTTGAGGTTTTGAAGGGACTCCACGCTGTTGGGCACCTTGGCGATGGACACGTATTTTTCCGAATACAGCCGGATATAGCTGTCGATCACCGCCTCCAGCAGCCGCTGGGCCCCCGTGGCGGTCTCCCGTCTGGCCGAGGTATAGGTGATAATGTACTGGGTAGGGAAAAAGTCGTATGCCTCGCCGGAGGTCCACTTGGCGGCCTGTATGGCGGCCTCCTCGGAGGACAGATTTTCCGATATGCTGATGCGGCCCCGCACCGAGTCCACGCTCTGGCTCTGGCCGATGGAGTCAAGGGCGTTGGATATGACCACGGAGGAGCGGATCTCCTGCACGTCTATGGGCTTTCCCGTGGGGTAGAGGCCCTCCGCCGCCTGCTCGTTGGTGAACTCGATCATGGTCTGGGCCTGGTAGGTCTGCCGGGAGGAGGCATAGGAAAAGAAGAGGATGCCGCTGAGCGCCGAGAGCACAGCCACGATCCACCACCAGTTTCTCAGATACCGGGTCAGCTGAAATTCCTTCATGCGTTTACTCCCGCTTGGCGTAGGTCTGTATGGCGCAGTACAGCACACAGATCAGAAATACCGCTATGGCCGCCGCCGCACCGCCCTTTACGTTGTAGCCGGACAGTATGCCGGGGGTGCCGATGACGTAGTAGATGGAGTTTTTGGACCGGTAGGCCTCGTAGTCCCGCTCCACCAGCCGCACCCGGGAAATGAGGCTGTCCAGATGCTGCTCGATCTCCCGGATCATGCTCTCCGCCGTGTCCCGTTTGGCCTGTTCGTTGGCGGCGGCGAAGGTGTTGTCTATGTCCCTGTCGAAGGTCTTGAGGGTCTTGGCGCTGGTCTCCAGATTTTCCGCGTAGCCCTTGGACCTCTCCGTCAGGCTGTCCATGCCGATGGAGGTGCGGGCCATGTACAGCCCCTGGGCGCTGTCGTACATGGGCACCATCACGAAGGTGATCATGGAGGCGTCGTACATGGTCAGGGCGTCCTGGTAGATCTGGAAGTAGTCCCGGCTGCTGCTGATGGACTGCTGGGTCAGAAAGCGGCGGTACTCCAGCTTGCTTCTGAAGCTGTCCGGATTGCGGAAGAGGCGGTTGATGGTCACAAAGGAAGTATACTTGTTCAGGTATATGTCCCGGAAGTTGGCGATGGACTCGGACAGGGAGCGGAAGGATTCGCCGCTGATGCGGTATTGGGACATGCCGCTCTCGGTGCGAAGGCCGTTTAAGTAGGTAATGAGGTTGTTGACCTTCACGTCCATGATGTTGGCAAATTCCAGGTACTCCCAGTTTTCCACCTCGGACCAGTCGATGTCCAGGGCGCTGTCGTTGGCCCCATAGTTTTGAAGGAAATACTGCTTGTAGGTCTCCATCAGCAGGTCCAGAAGGGACCGGGCGGAGATCCTGCTCGGCAGATCCTCTCCCCGGAGGATCACGCTGTATTCCGTGGCGATCTGGGACCCGGAGGCCCGCACCTCCAGCATGTTCAGCAGCTGGTTCTGGCTCACCCGGCCCTTAAGGCCCGCCCGCTGGATCACCTCGCCCAGCACCTGGTCGCTCATCAGGTCGTAGATGTTGAAGCGGGTGCCGTTGGGGTTTAGGCCCTCATATGCCTGCTCGTAGCGGAGCATGAGGGTGGCCGTGGCGCTTTTTTGATTTTCCTTGGCGCTGTGCCAGCAGAAGCACACCGCCGTCACCGCCATCAAAAAGAGGATCAGCAGCTTGCTGTGCCACAGCGACGTGGCGAGGCGCAGCAGCCGCTCCTCCGGGGACGCGCCGTCCCGGCGGCGCCTGGGTATGCGAATGTCCGAACCTTCCGCCATGGCTCCTCCCTTCTATCCGCGCTGCCGCGAGATGATTTTATTTCCACAGATCCGGGCACAGGTTGGCCCGGGAATCCCGGTCGCTGATCTTTTTGGCGGGCACGCCGCCCCAGGTGGTGCCCTTTTCCTCTATGGACTTGACCACCACCGCCCCGGCCCCTATGGCCACGTCGTCGGCGATGTGGATGTCCCCCACGATCTTGGCCCCCGCGCCGATGTACACATTGTCGCCGATCACCGGGGCGGCGGGGTCTCCGTTGGTGGCCCCGATGACCACCATGGCGTGTATGCGGCAGTTTTTGCCCACCTTGGCCCGGCTGTTCACCACCAGGGCCCCGTAGTGGGCGATGGACAGGCCCTCCTCAAATATGTTGAGGGGCACGTGAAAGCCCATCCTGACGCAGAAGCGGTGATAGCGGAGCCGGTACAGGCTGGCCACCGCCCTTCCCAGAGGGTCCCTCCTGCAGTTGACCCAGTATTCCGTGCGGCGCATAAGCCTTTGGAAGCGCCACACCTCGTCTCCCAGGGGAGAGGGCCGCTTTTTGGCCCCGTTGCCCAGGGCGATCTGATCCTGGCGAAGGTACCGGGCCAGGTCTTTTTTACTCTTGATCATGGGCCCTCCTTACACCAGGCGCTTCGAGAATTCTTCCATCACGTGGTCGGTGGAGAAACGGCGCATGCTCTCCTCGCACCCCTTTTGTATGGCGGCGTACAGCTCCCGGTCGTGATAGAGCCTGACCACCATATCCGCGGCGGCGTCGTTGTCCCGGAAGGGGTATATGAAGCCGTCCACGCCGTTTCGAATGGCCTCGCTGTTGTACAGCCAGTCGTTGGCCACGATGGGTATGCGGGCGGAGTAGGCGTCAAGGGCCGTGCCCGCGAAGCACTCGCACTCAAAGTAGGTGGGGAAGAGGATGGCGAAGCACTCCCGGAGCACCCCAACGGTCTCCTGGGCCTTTTTGACGCCGCAGTAGGTCACCAGGCCCTTGTTTTCCGCCAGGGCGGCCTGAAACTCCGGCTCGAAGGCGTCGTACATCTTGCCGTACACCTCCAGCACGAAGGCCCTTTTGCCCAGCTTCTCGTTGGCCTTTTTGCAGATCTCGATGGCGTCCAGTATGCCCTTTTCCTTTGTCACCCGGGAATAGGTGCAAAGCCGGAGGGGCTCGTTTTTCCAGTGATCCACCTCCGCCGCGGGCACGTAGTCCCGGCAGTTGGGCAGGTATTCCGCCCTCTCTATGCCCATGCTCCTTAGTTCGTCCCGGAGCTTCACCGCCTGCACGTGGGTGCCGTCAAAGCTGGCCACGCTGGACTTAAGCGACGGCCTTTTCTTTATGACCTCCGCCAGGTCGCCGCCGGTGACGATGTACTGGATCTTCCTTTTGAAGGGCACGTTCAGCGCCCGCACCACCGGAGCGAAGATCTCGATGTTCTGCCCGGGCATGAATATGATGTTGTCGCAGTGCTTCAGGGCCCGGAGCATGTTGCCCAGCACCCTCACCGGGTGCTTTTTGGCGCTGTCGATGTTGGCCAGATACACCTGATCGGCCCCGTATTTCTTTTCAAACCAGTTCATCAGCGTGCGACACTTCACCGCCTGGCCGGTGGCGAACCGGGCGCCCTCGCCCGCCACGCCGATGATGCCTACTTTTTTCCTGCTCATGCGTATCTCCTTATGCCATCCGGGACGTGAGCGCCTCCAGTACCCGGTCCGAATCGTACCGGCGCGCGCTCTGCTCGCACCCTGCCTGTATGGCCCTGTATGTATCCTTCTCCCGGTAGAGCCGGGCCAGCCTTTCCGCCGCGGCGTCCGTGTCCCGGAAGGGGTAGAGGAAGCCGTTTTCCCCGTCTATGACGACCTCCCGGTTGTACTTCCAGTCGTTGGCGATGATGGGCGTGCGGGAGGAAAAGGCGTCCAGCACCGTGCCCGCGAAGCACTCGCCCTCGTAGTAGGTGGGAAAGAGGAGGGCGAACTGATCCTTGAGGGTAGACACCGCCTCGTCGGCGTTTTTGACCCCCATATAGGCCATCACGTCCCCGTTCTCCCGGCACAGCGCATCAAAGGCGTCCTTATATTCCGGGGCCACGCCGCCGTATACCTCCAGGAAAAAGACGTTTTTCCCCAGCAGGGCGTTGGCCTTTTTGACGATCGCTGCCGCGTCCTCTATGCCCTTGGTCTGGGTCACCCGGGAATAGGTGCACACCCTGACAGGCTCATTCATGTCCTTTTCTCCGGGATCTGCAGCATAGTCCCTGCAGTTGGGCAGATACCAGGCGTTTTGGATGCCCACCCGGCGCAGGTCCTCCGCCAGGGACTCGGTCTCGGCGCACACCCCGTCAAAGGCCGCCACGGCCTTTTTGAGCCTTTTGTCGCCCTTCAGCGTGTCGGCCAGCCAGCCCCCGATCACCACGTAAAACGTCCTTCTGCGAAAGAGCCGGTTCAGCCCCGCCACCAGCGGCGCGAACACCTTCACCCCGTGCTGCGCGGGAAGTATGATCACGTTCCGGCACCGGAGCATGGCCCTGACCAGGGAAACCATCAGCCCCACCGGCCGCTTTTTCCAGCCGTAGGTGTTCACGATCTCCACGTTTTCCGGCCCGAACCGCTTCATCATCCACCGGGCGATAAAGTAGGTCTTCACCGCCTGGCCGGTGACGTAGCTGGGCCCCTGGCCGTACTGGCCCACGATGGCCGTCTTTTTCATGCCCTTTCCTTCTCCCCCAGCACCGTCAGATAGTCCACCTTCTCGCCCCGGTATATGCGAAGCATCTGCTCCACCACGATGTCCCAGTTGTAGTGGGAGAGGATATATGGCGCGGTCTTTTCCTTCATCCTCGCCACCCGCTCCGGGTCGTCAAGAAGGGCCCGAAGCTGGATCTTGAGGGCCTCCACGTTTCCCTTGGGGAATATGGCCGCGTAGTCTCCGGTGACCTCCGTGTTTTCGGGAATGTCGCTGACCAGGCAGCAGCTGCCGTAGGACATGGCCTCAAGAAGCGTATTGGCCATGCCCTCCAGGTTGCTGGGCAGAAGGAACATATAGGCGTTTGAATACAGCTCCGATATGGTGCTTCCCGACACATAGCCCACGAAGCGGATTCTGTCGTCTCCCCGGGCCATATCCTGAAGCTGCTGATAGTATTTGTGGTTGCTGTCGCCCCCGGCGATGACCAGCTTTTTGTCCGTATGGCAGGCGCGGAAGGCCTCGATGAGGTAGTGAAGGCCCTTTTCCGGCTCAAGGCGGCCAAGAGAGAGAAGGTATGAATCCTTTTCAAGACCCCACTTTTCCCTGATCTCCTGGGGCTCCCGCTTCTTCGGCGCGTCGATGCCGTTGGCAAATCGTATGGCGTCCGCGCCGTAGGTGTCCTTTATATACCGTCTCATTTCCTCGGAGAGCACCAGGCAGGCGTCCGCCCGTCTGGCGGCGATCTTCTCGCCCAGGGCCAGATATTTTTTGGCGAATTTGCCCCACTTGTCCCTCTGGCTGTCGAAGCCGTGGAGGGACGCCACGCACCGTATGCCGAAGAGCTTGGCCAGGGCCACCATCACGCAGGGGCCGGAGGCCCGGTAGCTGATCACGTCGTACCCCTGAAAGAGGGCATGAAGGGTGGCCAGGAACGAATACACCGGCACGGAGGCCACCTTGGGCGTGGGCACGGTGACGATCCTCACGCCCTTGTAGGACGTGAGCCGCTCTTTATTGTACTGCTTGCCGTTGATGTCATCGCCGCCCCGGTTGTACACCACCACCTGGTGGCCCAGTCTTGCCATGCGCACGGCGTGTTCCTCCACGCCCTTTTCGATGCCGCCCTCGTTGGAGGGGATCCGCTTGTGGCCGATGATGGCGATCTTCAGGCTGGGTTTCGACATGTCTTTTTTCATATTCCCTTCCACCCCGCGATGAAGCGTATACAGAATATACGTATTTAGCAATAGTATACCACAAAAATGCCGCCTTCGCAATATACAGCCGGGCCAGCCGGTGGCGTTGAAGGGG
>CADAGW010000024.1 GCA_902787475.1 uncultured Eubacteriales bacterium | reverse complement strand
TAAAGGACGTATGTTCCTCCAAAAACGCCGTCAGCGCCGCCAGAGTGCCCTCCTCCCGCCCGGACAGCTCCGGACGCCGGTGAAGCTGGTGCCTGAGCGCCGCCGCAGCCGCCCACTGCTCCCCGGTCAGTATGCTTTCCATACCGCAGGCTCCTCTCTCAAACATCCCCGCTCCGCACGGGAACGGGGATGCATTGAAATGTCCAAAAAATGATGGATTGTGCGCGAATGGCTTCGTCGGCCTTGGGACCTTATCACAACGACAGAACCCCATTGTCATTGCGAGGAAGGAAGTGACGAAGCAATCCGTCCCTTCTGATTTCCATCATAGGGCAAGGAGATTACTTCAATTCCGGGAACAGGCTCTTGAGTTGGGGATAGATCCTGCGGAACTTCTGATACCGCTCCTCGTACCGCTCTTTGATGGCCGGATCGGGCTCGATCACCCTGGCGGTGGACACCAGATCGCCCGCGCACTGGGCCACGCTCTCATACTGCCCGCATCCCACCATGGCCAGCATGGCCCCGCCATATCCCGGGCCCTCCTCGGCGGAGGGCACCTCGATGCGGATGCCCAGCACGTTGGCCATGATCTTCCGCCACAGGGGCGACTTGCCGCCGCCGCCGCACAGCTTGCTGCTGTGGATGGTGATGCCCAGCGCCCTGGCCACCTCGAAGCTGTCCCGTATGGCGAAGGCCACGCCCTCCAGCACCGCCTGAACCATGTCCTTCCTCTGGGTGTCCATGGACAGGCCGATGAACGTGCCCCGGGCGTCCGTGTCGTTTATGGGGCTCCTCTCGCCCATCAGATAGGGCAGGAAGAACACGGAGCAGCGGCCCAGGTCGTCATCGGTGATGTCCGCCTGCTCCCCGGAGTAGTCCCGGCTTTTGAGTATCTCGTCGCAGAACCACTTGTTGCAGGAGGCCGCCGACAGCACCACGCCCATCAGATGCCACCCGCCGCTGGCGTGGGCGAAGGCGTGCAGTGCGTTGTGGGGATCCACCCCGAAGGTGTCGGAGGAGATGAATATGGTGCCGGAGGTGCCCAGGGAGATATTGCAGGCCCCGTCAGTCACCGTGCCGGTGCCCACCGCCGCGGCGGCGTTGTCGCCCGCACCGGCCACTACCTTGACTCCCTCGGGAAGCCCCAGCGACGCGGCCACGTCCCGCTTGACCGTGCCCACCACCTCGTAGCTTTCATACAGACGCGGCAGCTGATCCTCACGCACGCAGCAGATCTCCAACATTTCTTTGGACCACCGCTTGTTCTTGACGTCCAATAGCAGCATGCCCGAGGCGTCTGAGTAGTCGCACACGTGCGCCCCGGTCAGCATATAGTTGATATAGTCCTTGGGCAGCATGATCCTGGCGATCCGGTCAAACTTCTCCTTCTCATGCTTTTTCATCCACAGGATCTTTGGCGCGGTGAACCCGGCGAAGGCGATGTTGGCGGTCAGCTCAGACAGCCTCTCCTTGCCGATGACGTTGTTCAGATAGTCCACCTCTTCGCTGGTGCGCCCGTCGTTCCAGAGTATGGCGGGCCGGATCACATTGTTGTCCCTGTCCAGCACCACCAGTCCGTGCATCTGGCCGCCGCAGCCTATTCCGGCCACAAGGCTGGCGTCATAGCCGTTGAGCAGTTCCTTTATGCCCTCCCGGCAGGCGCTCCACCACTTCTCCGGCTCCTGCTCGCTCCAGCCGGGCTGGGGGAACAGAAGGGGATATTCCTTTGTGACGGAAGAGAGTATCTCGCCCTTTTCATCCACCAACAGCAGCTTTACCGCGCTGGTGCCCAGATCCACCCCGATATAATACCGCCGCATACGCCGCATCCTCCATTTCCTGCCTGAAATATTCTGCCTCTATTGTATCTGCCCGGGGGCAGTCTGTCAAGGACGATATGCGCATTCTTTTTTCGATTGAGGATTGCAAGCGCCGCCCGGAAGTGATATAGTGTACCCACAGCATACTATTTCAAGGAGGCGGCAATATGGACCGGAAACAGGCCAAGGAGCTGGCCCGCCGGCTGGTGGGCCAAATGACCATAGAGGAAAGGGCTTCCCAGCTCAAATACGACGCCCCCGCCATTCCCCGCTTGGGCGTGCCCGCCTACAACTGGTGGAACGAAGCGCTGCACGGCGTGGCGCGCGGCCACGGTGTTCCCCCAGGCCATAGGCCTGGCGGCCATGTTCGACGAGGATCTGCAGGAAAAGATCGCCCGGTGCATATCCACCGAGGCCCGGGCCAAATACAACGCCAGCGTGGCCCGGGGCGACAGGGACATATACAAGGGCCTCACCTTCTGGAGCCCCAATATCAACATCTTCCGGGATCCCCGCTGGGGCCGGGGCCACGAGACCTACGGAGAGGACCCGGTGCTCACCTCCCGGCTGGGCGTGCGGTTTATAAAGGGCCTGCAGGGCGACGGGGAATACATGCGCGCCGCCGCCTGCGCCAAGCACTTCGCGGTCCATTCCGGCCCGGAAAAGCTCCGCCACCAGTTCGACGCCCGGGTCTCCCCCAAGGACATGAACGAGACCTACCTGCCCGCCTTCGAGGACGCGGTGAAGCTGGGCCGCGTGGAGGCCGTCATGGGGGCCTACAACCGGGTCAACGGCGAGCCCGCCTGCGGGAGCGACACCCTGCTCCATCAGACCCTCCGTGAAAAGTGGGGCTTCGACGGCCACGTCACCAGCGACTGCTGGGCCATCGCCGACTTCCACGCCCATCACCACGTCACCTCCACCGCGCCCCAGTCCGCCGCCATGGCGATCAAGGCCGGGTGCGATCTGAACTGCGGAAATACGTATCTGAATCTGCTCATCGCCCTGCAGGAGGGACTGATCACGGAAGACGACATCACCCGCTCCTGCGAGCGGCTGTTCACCACCCGCTTCATGCTGGGCCTGTTCGACAAAACCTGCGAATACGACCAGATCCCCTTCACGGCCTGCGACACGGATGAAAACGACGCCCTGGCCCAGAAGGCCGCCGAGGAGTCCATGACCCTCCTCAAAAACGACGGCGTGCTGCCCCTGTCCCCGGATGCCGTCCGCACCCTGGCGGTGGTGGGCCCCAACGCGGACACCGACCTGGCCCTGATCGGCAACTACCACGGCACCTCCTCCCGCTCCACCACCTTCCTTGCGGGCCTTCGCGCCTTTTGCCGTGAAAAGGGCATACGCCTTCTCTACAGCGAGGGGTGCGGCAAGACAGCCGATAAGCTGGAGAACTGCTCCCTGATCCCGGACGACCGGGTCAGCGAGGCCGTATCCTGCGCCCTGGCCGCCGACGCGGTGGTGGCCGTGGTGGGCCTGGACGAATTCCTGGAGGGCGAGGAGGGCGACGCCAGCAACTACACCAACAGCGGCGACAAGATCGATTTGAACCTGCCCGCCAGCCAGCGGCGGATGCTGGACGCCCTGGAAAAGACCGGCAAGCCCCTCGTCACCGTCATCGCCGCCGGGTCTGCCCTGAGCGTCCCCCAGGGCAACGCCCAGTTGGTGGCCTGGTATCCCGGCCAGGCCGGCGGCAGGGCCCTGGCCCGGATCCTCTTTGGCCAGGTGTCCCCCTCCGGACGGCTGCCCGTCACCTTCTATCAGAGCATCGACGACCTGCCGGAGTTTACCGACTACGACATGAAGGGCCGCACCTACCGCTACTTCGAAGGCACGCCCCTCTACCCCTTCGGCTTCGGCCTGAGCTACACCCGGTTCGAGCTGTCGGATCTGGCCGCCGGAAAAGACGCCGCCTTCGTCACCGTCAAAAACGCGGGCGATATGGCTGCCGACGCCGTGGTGCAGGTCTATATCCGCTCGAACGAGAGCCCCTTTGCCCCCGTTCATCCCGCCCTGGCGGGCTTTGCCCGGGTGAACCTCGCTCCCGGCGAGGAGAAGCGTGTCCGGATCGATTATCACCACACCGCCCTCACCGTGGTCAATGACCAGGGTGAGCGGGTCAGCGGGGGGCCCACCTTCTCCGTCTACGCCTCCCTGACCCAGCCCGACCCCCGGAGCACCGAGCTCACCGGCCAGGCGCCCCTCGCCGCCACGCTGACGGTGTAACCCTCATCCTCATGAAGGCTTGATCCATACTGTTCCGATTTTGAGCGATGGACTGGGGTAACGGATTGCTTCGTCGGCCTTCCGACCTCCTCGCAATGACAGGAACGGGACTTGGAATCCCATGTATGTCATTGCGAGGAACGAAGTGACGAAGCATTCCGTCCCCCTCAAACCGCTCTGCTTCTGAACGATGGACTGGAGCCACAGTTTTCTTTGTCGGCCTTTCAGGTCGCCTCACAATGACAGGAACGGGGATTGGAATCCCATACATGCCATTGCGAGAAGCGAAGCGACGAAGCAATCCGTTACCCCTCCAAAAGGCAAAGGAAACCGCCGTGAACCCATGTGCTCACGGCGGTTATCTTTAGCATATCTTTCCTTACGCCAATACCTCTTTCAGCGTCCTTCTCACGGCCCCCGGCCCCTCCAACATCCGGGCCAGGTCGTTCAATACCTTGTCCGCCAGCCCCGCCTCCTCCAGACTCACGCCGAAGAGGAGGCTGTTGCCCATGAGGGCCCTGACCTTTTCTCCCCTGGCGCTGTCCGGATCCATGAATTTGACCTCCGCCATGGCCCCCCGGAGCATATCCAGCATGGGATCGGGGCTGAGCGCCATTTCCCTGCCCTCGTCGTCCACCCCCAGGGCATACCTGAGCCACCCCGCGATGGCCAGGGGTATGGCCGTGAGGGAGGATGTATCCAGCTTCGGGTCGGCCATATAGCTTTTGATGGTCTCGCCGAACCGCACGGGGATCTTCTGGCTGGTGTCGGTGGCGATGCGCTGGGGCGTGTCGGGCATGAAGGGATTGGGAAGCCGCTCGCCCACCACCTCGTCGATAAAGGCCCTGGGATCCAGTATCCCCGGATCGGTCACCACCGGCAGACCCTCCACATATCCGATCCGCCTGACCAGCGACACCAGCAGCTCGTCCTTCATCTCGTCGCATATCTTTTCATACCCCATCAGGCACCCGAACACCGCCAGCGCCGTGTGCAGGGGATTGAGGCACGTGGTCACCTTCATCCGCTCCGTCCGGTTCACCGTCTCCCGGTCGGTCATATACACCCCCGCCTTCTCAAGGGGCGGCCGCCCGCCTGGGAACCGGTCCTCGATCACCAGATACTGGGGCGCTTCGGCGTTCACAAAGGGCGCGATATAGGTGTGCTTCGCCGTGGTCACGGCGGCCATGTCCTCCACGCCCCGCTTTTCCAGCATATCCGCCACCGCCTGGGAGGGCCTGGGGGTGATCTTGTCGATCATGGACCAGGGGAAGCTGACCCGGCTCTCGTCCTCCAGCCACTTCACAAACCCCTCCGGCACCAGATTCGCCCTTTCCCAGCTCTCCGCCATCTCCGTCACGCCCGCGCGGAGCTTTTCACCGTTCCGGCTGCAGTTGTCCATGGACACCATGGCCACCGGCGCGCCGCCGCAAAGATACCGCTCATACAAAAGCGCCGCCACCGCGCCCATGGCGTGGCCGGGCCGAGCGGGCCCCTTGTCCATGTCCGCCCTGGCCGCCGGGGTGATATCGCCCTTTATGTCCTTGAGGGCGTAGCCCTTCTCGGTAATGGTGAAGCTGACCATCTGAAGGCTGGGATTCCTGAAAATGCCCTTCAGTATCTCCCAGTCTCCGTCCTTGCCCACATACAGCCCCCGGGCGATGGAGGCCTGCACCGCCGCGCCCATGGTGCCGTCGCCGTTCAGGCTCACCGCCAGGGCCATGCTGTCGAAGGGCTTGTAGATCTTCTCGATCACTTCCCCGTCAAAGGTCTCCGCCGCCACGATGCCGGCCTTCATCTCTCCCGCGTCCAGCAGCCGCTGGGCCAGCCCCGCGATAAAGCCCCTGAATATATTCCCCGCCCCGAAGTGCACCCACACCGGGGCCTTTTCCGTTTCCGCCAGCATGGCGCCTATATCGTGCCCGGGCAGCTTCACGTCCGCCCTTTCCCACGCCGCCGCGTCCCGGATCCCTTCATACGTCAGCTTCATATTCGTTTTCTCCTTTTCCGGATGGGCACAAGCCCAAATCCTTCTGCCTTCAGTATATCACAAATGGAAACATCATTCAATACAAATAAAAATAGATCCCCGCCCAGTGCACCATGGCCCCGGCCAACACGAAAAAGTGCCACAGAAAGTGGGCCCCCTTAAAGTCCCGGGCGAAGGGGATCATGCCCGCCGTGTACACCACGCCCCCGCCCAGTATGAAGCAGAACAGGGGAAAGTTCCCCTTGAGCATCCCGGGCAGAAACCCCAGCGCCAGCCAGCCCACCACGAAATACAGCGTCATGTTGAGCTTTTGAAGCCGCCCCGGCCCGAACACGGCGTTTAATGTGATGCCCGCGGCGATCACCGCCCACTGGGCCCAAAACACCCATATCCCCGCGGGATGGCGCCAATACACGAGCAGTATCGGCGCGTAGGTGCCGCCGATGAGCAGGTAGATGCCGGAATAGTCAAACCGCCGCCACAGCCTTTTGACGGTGGAGCCGGACCTCCAGCAGTGATACAGACAGCTCATCAAAAACATAAGGATCATGCTGATCCCGAAAAAGCAGGAGGCCATGACCTTTCTTGGTGTGTCGGATGTAAGGAGCAAAAGCACCAGCCCCGCCACGCTCATCAGCGCCCCCACCCCGTGGGTGACGGCGTTCCCCACCTCCTCCAGCACCGTCAGGCGGGGCGGCTCGTTGAGCTGCCGGGCCTTTTCCTTTTTGGACATATCTCCGGTCGCTTTTTTGTCCTTGGCCATCTTTCCCTCCCTCTCCGGTATACCGTTCTGCTTCAAACGATGGATTGCTTTGCGGACTGCCCCGTCGGTCTTTGAAAGTCCCTGCAATGACATAAAAGCCCGTTGTCATTGCGAGGAGCGGATGCGACGAAGCAAGCCGTTCCCCGAAGCTCCGTCATGAAATGGAAAATCGGATTACGGATTTCCCATATCGAACCAATACCTGGGCCGGTACACGAGCCGCCCGTCCTCCCGCAGGCTTTCATACAGGATCACCCTGTCGGGCACGAAGGTCACCCTTTCCATGCCGCGGGGCGGCTCTACTCCTCTGCACTTCCTCGCCAGCGTCACGTGGGGCCGGTATGCTTCCTCCTCCATCCCCAGAGAGGCGGCCAGCTCCCTCTGATACGCCATCAGCGCCTCGCCGGGGCACGACGGCCCGGCCCATATCACGTCCCCGCCCTTAAACGACCCCACCCTGTCCAGCGTGACGGTGAGGCGCGGCCGCCTGACCCTCTCCACCGCCCGGGCGATCCGGGGCATTTCCTCTCTTCTGCGCATGCCCAGAAAGCACAGCGTCATGTGATACATATCCCGCCTGGACGGCCTCCCGCCGGTAAGGGATTCGCCCAACCGCCACAGCGCGTCCCGGGCCCCGTCGCTTAACGGCAGTCCCACAAAGAGCCTCGCCATGCCCTCGTCCATACTTTTCTCTCCCCGGGGTCATATCGTCCCCATTTTGCGCATAGTATACCATACCGGGACTTTGATTATATCACAAGCCCCGGGCCCTGTCGAGAACAAATACGCATCGGGGAGGGATCGCCATGAAAATGCGCGGTCGGAAGACACCAAAGTGGAACGCCCGGGACATGCTCTCCGCCCTGGCGGTGGGATTAAGCGGCGGAGCGGCGCTGACCCAGGGCATACGGCCTGTGCCCGTGGCCATGCTCTGCGCCGCCCTGTGCGCCGGGACGCATCCGGCCTGGGGCCTTTTGGGCGGCGTCCTTGCCGGGCTTATGGGTCAAAGCTGGGCCCTGCCTGCCGCCTGTGCCCTGTGCGCCGCCCTCCTCTGGCCCTTCAGGAGACTGAACCCGGAGCTTCGTGCGGCCCTTTCCGCCGCGGCGGGCGGATGCGCCTGCGCCTGGGCTGGGGGAGCGGACTGGGCGGCCACGGCGGGAAGCGGAGCCCTGGCCCTGGCCCTGTCGCCCCTGATGGTGTGCGGCTGGCAGGCGGCCTCCACCCGGCATGTCCTCTCCCCGGAGGAAAAGCTGTCCCTGGCCATATCCGCCGCCGGGGGCCTCATCGGCCTGTCCGCCCGGCCCGCTGGGCGGCTGCTGGGCCTTGGGGTGTCGGCGTTTCTCACGTTCCGTTCCAGCCGGGAGGGCTCCGCGCCGGGAGCCCTTTCCGGTCTCCTCAGCGGAGCCTGCACCCTTGGCCCCACTGGCGCGGCTGTGCTTGGCCTTGCCGGCGGCGCGGCGGGGGTGCTCCGGGGCCTTCACCCCTTCCTTTCGGCTCTGGGTATGGGAGCCGCCATGGCCCTTTGGTCCATGCTCACGGGCCAGTGGGACGGGGGCCTTCTGTGCGCCTGCGGGGCGGGCATGCTGGCCGCGGCGGCCCTGCCCCCCTCCCGGGCCCGGCTGGTGACCCTCTGGGCCAGGCCCTTTCAGAACAGCGGCGACAGGCGCCGCCTCATCGCCGCCCGCAAAAGCGTCTCCGCCATGGGTGAGGCCCTCATGGAGTGCGCCAGGGCCTGCCAGCAGGCGGGGGAGGTAGAGGGCGGCAACTCCATCGTGTCCGTCATGCGGGAGCGGCTGTGCGAGGGCTGCGCGGACTACGCCCGCTGCTGGCAGGGCGGCGCGCCGGAGGCCGGGCGGCTGTTTACCTATCTTTCCGCCCGGCTTTTGAGCGGCGGCCCCCTTGACCCCCTGCCCCCGGATCAGGTCCGATTCTGCCGCCGCTCTCCCCACATGCTCCGGCGGCTGTCGGGCATATTCGCCGCGGCGGAGCAGAGGCGCTCGGCCCAGCGGGAGCGGGTGCTGGCGGCACGAATGAGCGCGGCCCCCCTCCAGAGGGCGGCGGGCCTTTTGATGGATCTGGAAAAGACCATGGGCCGGGGCGGGGAGGACGTCTGCGCCGCCCAAAAGGCCCAGGCCGCCATGGACAAATGGGGGGAGGAGGGTCTGTGGTCGGCCTCTGCGGGGCGGGATATGGCCCTGGAGCTCTGCTCCGGCACCCCCATCCGGGCGGACAGGGTCAAACAGGCCGCCGGCCTGTTCAGCCAGGCCCTGGGCGGGCGCTACACGGCGGTGCGCCCCGACCGCTACGTCCGGGACACCGCCATCCACGTGTCCGCCGGGGCATACAGCCGGGAGGCCTCCCCGGGCTCCCCCTGCGGGGACCGGGCCCTCTGCGCCGACCTGGGGGACGGGCGCACCGCCCTGATCCTCTCCGACGGCATGGGCCGGGGCGCGGACGCGGCGGGGGAGAGCCGGTGCGTGGTGACCCTGCTCCACCGGCTTCTCCTGGCGGGGGCCCAGGCCCGCTCCGCCGTGGACGCGGTCAACAGCATGATGCGCCTTCGGGACGGGGACCGGTTCGCCACGCTGGATCTGTGCCTCATCGACGCCTACCGCCGGGAGGCCGCCTTCTACAAGCTGGGGGCCAGCCTGTCGGTGCTCATGCGCCGGGGCGTGTGCCTGAGGGTGGAGGGAGGCCGCCTGCCCCCCGGGGTGGTGGACGCCGCCCAGCCCTCCGTCACTACGCTGCGCCTTCGGCCCGGGGACGCGGTGGTCATGGTCACAGACGGCGTGGCGGACTTCGCCCGGGACGGCCAGGAGGACTGGCTCACCCGCACCCTGCCCACCCTGCCCGCCGCCGCCCCCGCTTCTCTGGCCCGCCGGGTGGTGGAGGCCTCCGTCCTTCGTGACGGCGGACGCCCGTCGGACGACATGACCGCCGTCTGCGCCCTGATCCGGGAATGAGCAAACAGGCGAGGCCCCAAAGCCCCGCCTGTTTCCTATTCTTTAGACACATGGATCATGTGCACGGATCGCGCCTCCCTGTCATTGCGGGGAACGAAGTGACGAAGCAATCCGTCCCCTTTCCGGCGGAGCCCTGTCTCGAAGGGCTACGGCTCCTTCCGCTTTTCCGCCGGGTCAAACCGCCCCAAAAAGCGTACCCCGTCCATGGCCGCGAGCCCCTTCGCCATATCGTCCGTCACCCCATCCCCGTTCTCTATCTCGATGATATACCGATATGTCCCCAGCCGGCTCCCCTCCGGCCTGTCGTGTATGGTCACCATCTCAAGCCCCATATCGTGTATCTCCACGATGATGTCGTCTATCCGGCTGGCGGGGCACTCCGCCACGACGACGGCCCGGGTCAGCTTCCCGCCGGTCCATTCCTCCCGGCCCAGCACATAAAACCGGGTCTTGTTGGCGTCCGTGATCTGCACGTTTTCGGCCAACACCGCCAGACCATACAGATCCGCCGCCCCCGGCGCGGCTACCGCGGCGATGGTCATGTCTCCCGTCTGGGCCACATAGCTGGCCGCCGCGGCGGTGCTGGCCATCTCCACTGCCTCCGCGTCCGGCATATGCTCACGCCGCCACTGGGCGCTCTGCGCGATCCCCTGGGCATGGGAGCATACGGTGCGGATGTCCTCGATCCCGGCCCCTTCCACCCCCATCAGTGTCTGGCTGATGGGCAGTATCACCTCGCCCACCACCCATATGTTTTCTCCGGCCATCAGCGCGTCGATATAGTTCACCACCGCGCCGCCCACCGTGTTCTCCTGGGGGATCACGGCGTACTCCGCCCGCCCCGCCGTAACGTCCTCAATGGCTTCGTTCACGGTGCCCCTGGGCTGAAAGACACCTTCGGAGAAGAAAAACTTCGCCGCCTCCTCCGTATAGGTTCCCTCCGGCCCCAGATAGCTGATCCTTATCTCCTGTCCGCCGGCCCCGGCCGCCCCCGATGCTCCCAGGGCCATGACCACCGCGGCGCAGACCAAAAGCGCGCCCATCCGCTTCATCCATCTCATATTTCCTGCCTCCTTATTGATTTCCATACACCAAAAAAGGAGACGCCCTTGAGCGCCTCCCTCTTTATTCCTTGGGATCCCCCGTTTTGTCACTCCTGCGGTTTGAACGCGGTGTTGAATATAAACGCCAGCGCCGCCAGCAATATCACCGCCACGCCCAGGCCGAAATAGACCTTGCACATGGAGCTTTGCAAAAACAGGATGTTGGAAGTGCATCCCTTGATGACCACCGCGCCCCATAAGCAGGGGAACACGGAGGAGAACCAGCCCTTATAAACGCTTATGCACAGGGCGATGGACACGATGCCAAACACCAATATGAGCATGGGCTCGCTGAAGATCTGGTTGGGCGTGTAGCCGGGCTCGATCTCCTCCAGCCACTTGACCATCGGCTTAAAGGAACGCTCGGCCAGCAGGAACACGAAGGAAAATACGGAGGTGGTGCCTTCCTTTTCGGTGCCCGGCGCGTAGTGTATGGAGGGCATGAACATCAGCGCCACCGTCACCACGATAAGCAGGCAAATGAGCATGTTGACCAGGCCGTGCTTGGTTTTGAATCGATCCATTTCCGACATCTCCTTATGAGGATTGTATGGATACGCAATGGACGCAAATCCACCATTTGCATCCTTCCATTCCAATATCTTAGCATCTATTTGTGAAGAAAATATGACATATGTGTGATATTCTGGCGTCTATGGGCCGCTTTTGTTATTTCTGCGTCCCGGGAATTCACAATCCTATATACGCCGTGCCCCTGAGGGTGATCTCCACCATGCCCCGCACCGTCACCCCGGCGATCCGGCCCTTTTCCCACCTGGCCAGGGCGGCCATTTCGCCCCCGGGCATGGCAAGTGCCACCTCCCGGCTCTCCCCGGCCCGTTGGGCCGCCAGGGCCGCCGCCGCCGCCATGCCGCTGCCGCAGGCGCTTTCCCACACCAGCGTGCCGCTGCCCGGCACATACACAAGGGGCCTGGCCCCGCCGTCCTTCACAAATATAAACCCATACGCCTCCCCGCCGTCCTCCCGGGCCCAGCGCGTCAGCCTCTCTTCCGCGCCCTCGTCCGGCTCCCCCTCCACGATCCTGTGGACGATGCCGGGCAGATGCACGGTGTCGCCCTCCACCCGGATCTCCCCGGTGAGCGGCGCCTGGCAGGCGAACCGGTTTTTCCCCACGCGATGGGCGGATACCCGCAGTATGCCGCCCGCCCCGCTGGCCTCCAGGGGATATTCTCCTTCCTCCCCGCCGTCCTCGTCCAGAAAACAGGCGGCCATGGACATGGCGGCGTTCACGCAGAACTCCCCGCCCATCATCTGCATCCTCTCCCGGGCCGTATCAGACGGCTCCCGAAAGCACACCTGCTCCGCGCCGCACACGTCCCTGGCCATTAAGAGCCTCGCGGCCTCCCCGTGCAGGCGCCTGTCCACAGGCGTGGACACCAGCACGGTGGTGTTCCCGGTGGGACTGGTTTTGACAAACGAAAGCTCCACGCCCCTCACCTCTCGAATCGGCTCAAAAACTGTATGGTCCTCTGGTGGCTGGGGTTGTCTATGATGTCCGGATCGCCCTCCTCCACGATCACGCCCCCGTCCATGAATATCACGTGGTCAGACACATTCCGGGCGAAGGCCATCTCGTGGGTCACGATCACCATGGTCATGTGCTCCGCCGCCAGGCCCCGTATGACCTTTAATATCTCCCCCGTCAGCTCCGGATCCAGGGCCGAGGTGGGCTCGTCGAAAAACAGCATCCTGGGGTTCATGGCCAGCGCCCGGGCGATGGACACCCTCTGCTGCTGGCCGCCGGAGAGCTGATAGGGATAGGCGTCCCGCTTGTCCGCCAGGCCCATCTTTTCCAGAAGCACCTCCCCCTCCCGCTCCGCGTCCTGCCGGCTCCGCTTCTGGATCAGCATGGGGGCGGCGATGATGTTCTTCATCACCGTGTAGTGAGGGAACAGGTTGAAGTTCTGAAACACCAGCCCGAAGGTGGAGCGGATCTCCTTCATCTCCCGGTTTGGGGCGTACACCATCCGTCCGCCCTCCTCCCAGGCGGCTCTTTTGCCCACATACGACAGGCTCCCTGCGTCCATGGTCTCAAGGAGGGTGGCGCACCGAAGCAGCGTAGACTTTCCCGACCCGGAGGGCCCGATGATGGACACCACCTGCCCCTCCTTCACGGTGAGGGATATGTCCTTTAATACCAGGTTCATGCCGAACTGCTTTTTGCAGTGAGAGATCTCCAATATGTTCATGCCCATACCCCCCTTACCGGTAATACCCCAGCGCCTTTTCGCACCGGGACATGGCGAAGGCCACCACGGAATTCATGATGTAGTAAAACACGCCCGCGATGATGAAGGGGGTGAAGCTGAACTGGGAGTTGGCGATCTGCTTGCCGATGGAGAACATTTCGGAATACGCCAGCGTGAAGGCCAGGGACGTGTCTTTCACCAGCGTGATCACCTCGTTGGTCACGCTGGGCAGTACCCTTTTGACCACCTGGGGCAGTATGATCCGCATAAACGTCTGGGCCTTTCCATATCCCAGCACCGCCGCCGCCTCGTACTGGCCCACCGGCATGGACTCTATGCCGCCCCGGTAGATCTCCGCGAAATACGCCGCGTAGTTGAGGGAAAAGGCGATGGTGATGGCCAGCAGCTTATTGGCCACCAGCGCCTTGTAATTGAACAGATAAAACGGCCCATAGGACACCGCCAACAGCTGGAGCATCAGCGGCGTGCCCCGCAGTACCGATATCACCACCCGGGTGGCCATGCCCAGGGGCTTGAACTTCGACATCCGCATCAGCGCCACCAGCATGCCCAGCGGCAGGGAAAACACCAGCGTCAAAGCGAATATGGTGCAGGTCCGCCCCAGACCCTCGCTCATTTTCAGGATCATGGTGCTTATGGTCATCTGTATCCGTCCCTCTCTCTCGTTTCATTCGGTCACAGAGCGTGTCATTGCGAGGCGGCCTGTAAGGCCGACGAAGCAATCCGTCCCCCAGTCCCATCCAAACAAACGCAAAGGGCTGCGCGGAATCCACGCGGCCCTTTGGCTCGGGATCAGAAAATGCTTATTCGGCGGTCAGGCACAGCGCCGCCACGTCCAGGCCGTACTTCTCGGCCAGGCTCACATAGGTGCCGTCCTCCACCAGCTTCATGAAGGCCTCCTCCACCTGCTGGCACATCTCGGCGTCCTCCTTGCGGAAGCAGATGCCGTACTTCTCCGCCGCGAAGGACTGATCCAGCATCACGTACTCGTCGCCGTACTCGCTGATCTTGCCCGCCGCCACGCCGATGTCGATGGCCACGGCGTCGATGGCGTCCGCCATCAGCTCGGTGAAGCACACGTTGTAGTTTTCAAACCGCCTCAGCTCCCCAAACGTGGCTCCCAGCTCCGCCGCGTCGCCGCCTTCGCTCAGGGCGATGTCCGCCGAGGTGCCCAGCTGCACGCCCACCACCTTGCCGGCCAAGTCATCCAGGGAGCTTATGCCGTAGGCGGCCTTGGTCAGTATCATCTGGGAGTTGTCGGAATAGGCGAAGGACAGGGTGTAGGCCTCCGGGTCGATCACGTCGATGGTCAGGCCGGACCAGATGCAGTCCATCTCCCCGCTGTCCAGCTGGAACAGCTTGGTGTCCCAGTTGATGGGCACGATCTCCAGCTTCCAGCCCAGTATGTCGCACACGCCCTGGGCCATCTCCACGTCATATCCCGTAAATTCCCCGTCGTCCCCCAGATAGGTATAGGGCGGATACTCCGCGTCGATGCCCATCCGGAAGGTGAACTCCTCCGCGCTGGCGCAGGCGAACAGCCCAAACGCCAATACCAGAACCATCGCAAATATCTTCTTCATGCCGCATTCCCTCCGTTTGCATTTCATTGCCATCAGTTTAGCACTTTACATCAATAAAGTACAGACAGATTCTGTTAATTATCCGCTAACTTCCGGTTATCCCGATCCTCTGACTCCATCGCGCCTGGCTGTCACCTTCCATTGTTCATTGCAATTCGACAAGAAATATGGTAGTATATGAAAT
>CADAGW010000023.1 GCA_902787475.1 uncultured Eubacteriales bacterium | reverse complement strand
CCTTTTTTGCGTTCTGTTAATGGATATATCCTTGACAGCGGGGGGCGGGAAACGGTATAAAAGAGAGGTGAGGGGGCAGTGGCCGCGTCACAGGACAATGCGCTGGGAGGAAAGGGAATTGGACATACAGTATCTGCTTTGGCTTCAGGAGTTCAGGAGCGGCATACAGGACGCGCTGACGCCCTTTATGGAGTTCGTATCCATGTTTGCCACCACGTACCTGATTTTGATACCGGTGTTTTTGTACTGGTTCTGGGACAAGAGAAAGGGCCTGTATGCCCTGGTGTCCTACTATCTGTGCATGATCGCCACGCCCCTGATCAAGCTGACGGTGTGCGCATACAGGCCCTGGATCCGGGACGCCAGGATCCTGCCCGCGGGGGACTCCATCACCACCGCCACCGGCTATTCCTTCCCCAGCGGCCACACCACCACGGCGGGCCCTCTCGCGGGCGGCATGGCGGTGAACACCTGGCACGACAGGCGGGCAAGGTGGCTGTCGGTGCTGTTCGCGGCGTTCATACTGCTGACCGGGTTCTCCAGGAACTATCTGGGGGTGCACACGCCCCAGGACGTGTTCGTGGCCATGGTGCTTACGGTTTTGAGCCTCATCGTGACGGCGAAGCTGTTTGAGTACCTTGAGAAGCATCCCGAGAAGGAGGACTGGTTCCTCCTGGGCGGCATGATATTGTGCTGGGCGGGGATATGGTATATATCCGCCAAGTCCTATCCCATGGACATGAGCCCCGAGGGCAAGCTGATCGTGGATCCCCAGAAGATGATGAACGACGGATACGGGGATCTGGGCAAGGTGATGGGTTTTATATTGGGCCGGTACATCGAGAAAAAATGGATCCGGTTCGAGCCCCTCAAAAACGGGTGGAAGGGGGCCCTCATATGCCTCGTCGGGCTGGCGCCCATGGTGTTGCTCAAGAGCCTGATCCGGCCGGTGATCACGGAGGCCCTGGGCTCCCATTGGGGCAAACTGGTGTTTTCCGTGGTCCACGCGGTGTACTATATCGCCCTGTTCCCCCTGGCGGTGAAGGTGTGCGGCCGGTGGATGAACAGGCGGGCCGCGTAAGCGGGCTATTGACAACGGGGCATAAAGCGGTTATGATAGGATCATGAGAGGGAGTACCTGAAAAAGAGGTGCCGCAGATGGAACGCTTGGATCTGACTGGGTTTATCCGCCGGGCGGAGGGACTGGGGCTCATATCGGTGATGGTGTCAAGGCACGGGCAGGAGATCGCCCGGCACAACTGGGACGACGACTGCCGCCGGAACATCTATTCCGCCTCCAAGAGCTTTACCTCCGCGGCGGTGGGCATCGCGCAGCGGGAGGGGCTTGTGTCCCTTGACGAGCGGCTGGTGGACGCCTTTTACCGGGATCTGCCGGAGAAGGTCTGTGACAATCTGTCCCGGGCCACGGTGCGGGACCTTCTGACCATGCAGCTGGGGCAGAGGACGCCCTGGCTCATGGGCGGCGAGCGGCCCTATATATGCGGGGACGACTGGGTGCGAATGGCCCTCTCAAGGCCCTTTGAGGATGAGCCGGGCACCCGGTTCGTATACAGCAACGTGGGGCCGTATCTGGCGGGCATACTGGTGCAGAGGAGGGCTGGGTGCGACCTGGTGTCGTATTTGACGCCCAGGCTCTTTGGGCCCATGGGCATACGCCGCCCCACCTGGGAGATCGACGCCCAGGGATATACCTTCGGCGCGGGCGGGCTGTTTTTGAACCTGCCGGAGCTTCATAAGCTGGGGCTTTTGTACCTGAATGACGGGGCGTGGAACGGGAAGCAGCTGGTGCCCCGGGAATGGGTATGGGAGAGCACGGCCAAACAGGCCGACAACGGATCGTACGGATATGGCTATCTGTTCTGGCGGGGGGAGCGGAACTCCTTCCGGGCGGACGGCAAGTACTGCCAGTGGTCCATCGTGCTCAGGGACCGGGACGCGGTGATATCCACCATGGCCGAGTGCCGGGACGGAGAAAGGCTGAACCGGGCGGTGTTCGACGAGATATACCCCCAGCTGTAAAAGGATTTGGCCGCGCGTGGCGCGGAATATGGAAAGGAGCGTATATCATGAAGGAGACCATGGAGTTTTTGAAGAAGGCGGGTACTTTTTATCTGGCCACCTGCCAGGGGGATCAGCCCCGGGTGCGGCCCTTCGGCGCGCTGTGCGAATTTGAGGGGAAGCTGTACCTGATCACCAACAACCAGAAGGAGGTCTATAAGCAGATCATGGCCGATCCCAAGGTGGAGTTGAGCGCCATGGCGGAGGGAAAGTGGATCCGGCTCAGCGGGGAGCTGGTGCGGGACCCGCGGCGGGAGGCCAAGAAGGCCATGCTGGACGCCAATCCCGGTCTCAGGGGCATGTATAACGAGGACGACGGCATCGTGGAGGTGCTGTATCTTCAAAACGCCACGGCTACGTTCTGCTCCTTTACCGAGCCGGCTGTGACCCATACGTTCTGACGCGATTTTCCAACGAAACGGCTGGATTTCAGGGAACGGATTGCTTCGTCACTTCGCTCCTCGTGATGACATACGTAGGATATCATACTCCGTTCCTGTCATTGCGGGGAGGTCAAAGGCGGACGAAGCAATCCGTACCCCAGCCAAGCGTTCAGAAGCGGAAAAAGGATATTCTGTGGCCATACAAATACATGGCGCTGTCTTTCTGCAGCGCCATGTTTGTATGTCGAAAGGTCAATAGGGATTGGAGGCGTCCATTTCCCAGGCGTCCAGGGAGACATACTCCGCGCCGTCCGACAGGGCCTGTACGCCCAGGGCCCGGTGGGGCCGGGTGGGGAACACCAGGCGGCATATGGCCTGGCGCTCGTTGGCGTAGACCTCGATCACCGACCTGTCCACGAACAGGTCAAGACGCAGCTCCTCGTCCTCGCCCAGCGCGAAGGGGGCCTCCTCCTGCACGGGGGCAAACTGGCCCGCGGCGGGCATGGAGGACACGTCCATCACCAGCGCCTGCCTGTCCCGGTCCACACAGATCTCGACCCGCTCACCCGTCTCGTCGTCCTCTCGCACGGCGAACCCGGCCCGCCGGGCGTGGCCCATGCGGATGGACGCCCGGAGGCGGAAGGATTCGCCGTTGGCTATGGCCAGGGGCGTTTCGCCCCGCACGGTGCCGATGTCAAAGCGCTGGGGGCGGAACTGGAGACGGTCCAGCTCCTGGGCCGGGGCCATCTTGAGGGTATCTCCCTCCAGCCACAGCACCCGGGGGAAATTGTACACGCCCCGCCAGCCCGCAGGACCGATGTCCCCCTCCGACCCGTCCATGATCCAGTGCCAGGCGATTTGCCGGTTCTGATCGTCCACCAGCGCCTCCGGGGCGAAGCACATTCTGTCCTTCCAGGAAAAGCGCCCGTGGATCTCCGGCACGAAGGTCTCCCCCTCCAGGCGGCCCACGTAATACTGGGAGCCGCGGTTGTGGGCGATGAACAGCTGAAGGTATTTGCCGGTGGGCTTCCCGCCGCTTTTTTGGTCGTATAGGGGCAAAAAGGAGGGGCACATGTCGTCCTCCGTCCTGTCCGGCCAGTCGTCTGCGCCCATGCGGGGGTTGTGGTAGAACCGGTGGACGTACCGCCAATGGATAAGGTCCCGGGACTTGAACAGGTCCGTCCAGTCCCCCTGGTATTCCCGGGGGGCGTTCTCCTCCCGCCCGTACTTGTTCAGCACGCACAGATTGCCGGTCTGCATGTAGTACCAGCCGTCTTTTTTCCATATGTTGCTGGGGTCGGCACAGCATACGGGCACATCCTGCCCGTCCACGTTCACGGAGGCGATGCCCCATTCGGCGGCGGGCACGGCCACGGGGCGGAGACGCTCCCAGGCGTCGTAGGGCGGATAGGCCCGGGCGATGGCGATGGCGCTGTTGTCCGAGCCGTCCCGGGCGGCGAATTTCCAGAAGGTGAGGTAGGCCGCGCCGTCCTCGTCCACGAAGGCCCCGCCGCTGAAGGCGCCCTCGTCGCCCTTCTCGCCCCTGAGGGCGTCCGGGTGGTGCCGCCAGTGGAGCAGGTCCCGGGAGGAGATGTGGCCCCAGTTGAAGGTGTCGTCGGCGTGGCTGCGGTAGAGATACATCAGGTGATACCGGCCGTCCGCGAAGAACGCGCCGTTGGAGTCGCCGGGCATGCCGTCCCCGTCGGCGATGGCGAAGTGGTAGAGGGGACGGTTGGGGTCATGAAGCAGCGCCTCCCGATAGAGGCGGGCGGACACGTGACTGGCCTGATCCATAGTCAAACCTCCCTGGCGATGGAATCGGGATTATCCTTTGACTGCCACGGCGGTGAATTCCCCGGGCAGCTTTTCGTTTTCCCAGGACGGATGCTCGTCGAAGCGGGTGAGAGTAAAGCCGTTTGACAATATGGAGTTGAGGATCTCGCTGAGGGTATACTTCCGGTAGCTGCATTTGGGGAAACGCTTCCGTGTGTCCTGGTCATAAAACCGGGCGTGGGCCATCTCTGCCTCGAATATGTCCGTGGAAAAGTAGCTCATGGAGGGCTGTTCCAGCTTGAGGGCGTCCATGATCTTGGTGAAGGGATGAAAATCGCTGCATATGAGAGTGCCGCCGGGCTTCAGGATCCCCCGCATCACGGCCATGAACCGGTCTATGTCGTGGAAGTAGTGGAGCACGCCGCCCTCCATGAAGGCCACGTCGAAGGCTTCCCCGTATCGGCTCATGTCGACGGCGAGCACGTCGCCCAGCTCGTAGCCGATGTGTACGCCGGCGGCTTCGGCCGTTTCCATGGCGTATCTCCGGTTGTCATCTGAAATGTCGAATATGGTCACATCCGCCCCAAGGACAGCCAGGGGTATGGCCTTTTTGCCGCAGGAGCCGCATATATTGGCCACCCTGACGCCCTCGTACCGGTCAAAATAGCGGGCGTAGCGCTTGAGGGCTCCTTTGGGGTCCTCTCTGTCCTTTTTGGCCCGCTCCCGGGGCGCGCCGGAGGTCATGACCCAAAAATCGTAGGCGCTGCATTCCCAGGCCCTCTTGTTCTGCTGTATGTAATCCTCCATACTGTCCCTCCCGTTCCCGGCGGATTTCGCGGGTACAGTATACCATACTCCCCGCCCCGCCGCAAGGGGGAAGCCGGGGAAGCGGGGGAGGGTATGGCGGCACTGTGTCCGGCAGGTGAAAAATCGGCGAGACGGCGCGGATTTTACGGAAGGGGATGAAATTGCCGTTGCGAAAAGGGCGGGGATGGTATACAATCCCAGCATAGGATTGCCGTCCAAGGGGGCGGGGAGCGGGAGGACAGATACGTGAAGCTGTTGTGGAAGCTGAGCCGGGAGGCCATACGGTATAAGTATCTCTACGTGGTGGCCATACTCTCCACGTTGGGACTGACCCTTGTGAACCTGGCCGCGCCGAAGGCCCTGTCCGCCATGACCGGCATCGTGGCCCAGGGGGTGGACCAGGCGGCCCTTGACAGAGTGGGCCGGCTGACGCTGGCGCTGGTGGGGCTGTATATGCTGCGGGTGGCGTTCCGGTTCATGAGCAATTATCTGGCCCACAAGGCGGCCTGGTTCCTGGTGGGCGATCTGCGGACGAAGACATACGACAAGCTGGAGCGGATGCACCTGGGGTATTTCCACGACAAGCAGACGGGGGATCTGATGAGCCGGGTCATAAACGACACCCGGGACTTTGAACTGTTATACGCCCACATCATCCCCGAATCCATCACCAACGCGGTGACCTTCGCCGGGGTGCTGGCGGTGCTGCTGACCATCAACTGGAAGCTGGCCCTGATCACCTGCGCGCCCATACCGCTGATCCTTGTGTCCGGGGTGATATTCGCCAGGCGTGTGCGGCCCTATTTCAGGATCTCCCAGAAGAAGATGGGGGAATTGAGCGGCAAGCTCCAGGACAATCTCTCCGGCATACACGAGATCCAGTCCTTCGGCCGGGAGGAGTACGAGACGGAGCGGGTGGACGAAAAGAACTTCCAGCACGTGCGGGCCATGCTCAAGGCCCTCAAGATCAGCGCCGTGTTCCACCCCTCGGTGGAGTTTATATCCGCCCTGGGCACGGTGCTGGTGGTGGGGTTCGGGGGACTGTTGGCGTACAGGGAGAGCCTGAGCGTGGAGGATATCGTGGCGTTCATGCTGTATCTGAGCCTGTTCTACTCTCCGGTGGCGGGGCTTGCCAATCTGCTGGAGAGCATGCAGCAGTCCATGGCCGGGGCGGAGAGAGTGCTGGCCATACTGGACGCGCCCTATGAGATACAGGACGCGCCGGGGGCCAGGGACATGGGCCGGGCGGAGGGACGGATCACGTTTGAACACGTGGGCTTTTCCTATGACGGGGGACAGACGGTATTAAACGATATATCCTTTGACTGCCCGCCGGGCAAAATGCTGGCCCTGGTGGGGCCCACCGGCGTGGGCAAGACCACGCTGACGCAGCTCATATCACGGTTTTACGAGCCCCAGACGGGACGGATCCTCATGGACGGGGTGGACATACGGGAGATGACGGTGGAGAGCCTGAGAAGGAACATTTCTCCGGTGCTTCAGGACGCGTTTTTGTTTAACGGCACCATCGCCGAGAACATAGGCTATGCCCGCCCGGACGCGGACATGGACATGATCCGCGAGGCGGCCAGGGCGGCCAACATCCACGAGGACATCATGGCCATGCCCCAGGGGTATGACACCCCCGTGGGCGAGCGGGGACTGAGGCTCTCCGGCGGGCAGAAGCAGAGGGTGGCCATCGCCCGGGCCATACTGCGCAAATCCCCGGTGATCATACTGGACGAGGCCACGGCGGCGGTGGACGTGGAGACGGAGCAGCAGATCCAGAAGGCCATTGCCGCCATCGCCGGAAGATGCACCATCATCGCCATCGCCCACCGGCTGTCCACCATACGAAACGCCGACAGCATACTGGTGATCGAGGAGGGGAGGATCACCGAGCGGGGCACCCATGAGGAGCTGATCGCTCTGGGCGGGAGCTACGCCAGGATGCACGGCATACAGGCCGCGGCGGCCGCCAGGGGCGGCGTGGCGTGAGAAAATGAGGCGTTGATTTCTGCCCCGGGGGATGGTATAATGGCGCCGGGAAACCCATAAGCGGGGAGGAAACGGCATGAAGTACACGATCGACACTTCGGCCCCCAAGGACCTTTCGGGGTATCTCTTTGGCCACAACCTGGAGCACACCCGCTCGGCGGTGACGGAGGGCCTGTCGGCCCAGATGCTCAAAAACCGCAAGTTCGCGGGCAAGCCCAGCCGGAACGGGGGCGTGGCCCAGATGTGGGAGAGCGTGGGGGACAGGGCGTTTTACCAGACCAATTTCCGCAAAAGCTACACCCGGCACGTGTGCTGTGAGGGCATGCCCCGGAACAACGAGCTGAACGCCCAGAGCGTGCAGAACCTGCGGGGCGGGGAGTGCGGCATCGCCCAGAGGGGCATTTCCATTGTGGGCGGCACGACATACGAGGCGCGGGCCGTGGCCATGTGCTTCGTGCCGGTGACCCTGCGGGCGGCTTTGACCTCCGGGGACGGAAAGACCGTATACGCATGGCAGGAGAAGGCCCTTGAGGCGGGAGACTGGCAGGTGTGCGAATTTTCGCTCGCGCCGGATGTCACCGACCATAAGGCCTGCATCCGCTTTACCTTCTGCCAGCGGGCGGAGGTGGTATTTGGGGCCGTGTCCATGATGGCGGAGGGGCATTTTCACGGCATGCGCCGGGATGTGATCGAGCGGCTCAAGCAGATCGGGCCCACCGTCATCCGCTGGCCCGGCGGCAACTTCGCCGGGGAGTACCGGTGGAAGGACGGGCTGCTGCCCGTGGACATGCGGGGGCCCCTTCAGGCCGTGACCGAGATGGAGACCCAGCCCCACAGCCTGGGATATGACAATCACGAGATCGGGATAGACGAGTACATCGCCCTGTGCCGGGAGGTGGGGGCGGAACCGTTTGTGACCATCAATCTCATGTGGAACCGGCCCGAGGACAGCGCGGATTGGGTTGAGTACTGCAACGGCGGCCCGGATACGGAATATGGCAGGATCCGGGCGGAGAGGGGGCATCCGCAGCCCTACAATGTGCGGCTGTGGTCGCTGGGCAATGAGATGGGATACGGCCACATGGAGGGGCCCATGAAGCCCCGGGACTACGCCGAAATGGCTCTGCCCCACGCCCGGGCCATGAAGGCGGCCTGCCCGGACATCATATTGTTCTCCTCCGGCCCCTATCCAAACGACGAATGGGCCAGGGAGTCCGCGGCGGTACTCTATCCCATGGTGGAATATGTGTCCCTTCACCACTACGCCGGCGCGCCTATGGACTATACCTCGCCCCAGGGCATTGAGAACGCCTACCGGGCGCTGGCGGATGCGGTGAAGCCCGCGGAGGAGCTCCTTCGCGCCATGCGAAAAAGCCTTGATGCCGCCGCGCCGGGCGCCCGCATATCCTTTGACGAGTGGAACGTGTGGTACGCCTGGTACCGGCCCTCCTGCGTGGCAGAGGGCATATTCGCCGCCCGGATGCTCCATATGCTGATGAAGCAGTCCGGCCCCATGGACGCGCCGGTATGCTGTTACTTCCAGCCGGTGGGGGAGGGGGCGGTGATCGTGACCCCCACGGACTCGTACCTCACCGCCATTGGCCAGATGTTCGCCATGATGAAGCCCCACCAGGGCGGGAAGCTCTGCCTCGTGGAGGGGGACGAGGACGGAAACGCCGCCGCCACGGTGAAGGAAGGCGTGCTGACCGTGACGCTGATCAACGAGGAATATGACAAAGAACGGGATATAGTCATCCCCTGCCGGGGGAGGATCTCGGAGGGGGTGCTGTTTGCCTCGGAGGAGGTCCTGCCCTACACCCGGTTTGAGGAGACCCCGCTCCAGGCCCGGGCCGTGGACGGGGAGATACGCCTGACCCTGCCGCCCCACAGCGCCGCCCGGCTCACCGTTGAATTGAAAAAATGACATACTGTACAAAGTCCCCTGCTGTTTGCGGCAGGGGATATTTGTGATCGGGATAAAGGAACCGGGAGCGACGGATTGCTTCGAGACGTGGGCACCTTTTCATACGGCACAGTCGATTTTGGCATCCGTACACCAGCCAGCCGTTTGGTATTATATCTCTATCCGCATACCGTCCCAGGCGATGCCGTATCCCTTTGAGCGGGCGTACTGACTCATCTCCCGGTGGGGCAGCATGCCCTCGTGGGACAGATGGGTGGCCAGCAGGCGGCAGTGGGGCGCGAGGCACCCCGCCTCCCGCAGACGGGAGATTTCCTCTGTCACCTCGTCCGCGCACAGGTGGCCCCCGCCCGGCGTGCCGGGGCCGTAGGTGTGGTCGATGGCCGCGGCGTCAAATGTGAGGCCCCGATCATGGAAAAGGGACAGGGCCCGGTCGGTGAGGCGCACGGTGTCCGTGGCGTAGAGGAAGGCCGAGCCCTTTTCCTCCACCACCCAGAGAAGGGAGCCGCCTGATATGTCGTGGGCGCTTTCCACCGCGGTGACGCGCCGGGCGCCCAGCACCTCTGTGTCCCCGTGCTCCATAGGGCGGACGGTGAGGCTCAGCCGCCTCTGCCAGGTTTTGTCCAGGAGGGTCGCCCCCTCCTCCTCCAGCGCCAGGCGGCTGGACATGCGCTCTATGGTCTGGGGGGAGGCGCAAATGGTCAGGGGCAATAGGTCCCGGACGGCGTATTCGGGGAGCCGGGTGATCAGGTGCCCGGCGTCGAAGTGGTCGGAATGGGCGTGGGTCTGAAGGCAGTAGCGGACTTGCCCAATGTCCACGCCGAAGGCAAAAGCGGCGCTCATGATGTCGGGCCCCAGGTCGATGAGCGTGTCCTCCCCGATGAGGGCGCTGGAGCGACGGCGCAGGTCCTTTCCGCCCCGCTCCCATCCCGCCCGGCACACGGGACACCGGCAGAACACCAGCGGGCAGGCCGTGGCCGCTCCGGTGCCAAGAAACGTGACGCGCATGAAGGCATCCTCCTTTTTGACCATTATATCAGGAACGGGGGGCGGGGGCAAGTGTTTTGCACGTATTGCGCGCGGGAGGGTTTTGATATATAATAGACCCGCCGGGACCTGTCCCGGCGGGAAAGAGGGCGCGTATGCGGCTGTATCACACGGGCGGGGAGATCGTGAAGGCCCCCGATATATACCGGGGAAGGAAGAACGCCGACTTCGGGCAGGGGTTTTATCTGTCGCCCGACCGGGAGTTCGCCCGGCGCTGGGCGGGGGAAAACGCCTGGATCAATGAATATGAGCTGGACGAGACGGGCCTGAGTATACTGCGCCTGGGCAGGGACAGGGAGTGGTTTGAGTATATCTTTCACAACCGCAGGGCGGAGGACACCTGCCGGGCGGACGTGGTATTGGGCCCCATCGCCAATGATACGCTGTTTGATTCCATGGGCATACTGTCGAGCGGGATGATATCCGGCGATATAGCCCTGCGGCTCCTTATGATCGGCCCGGAGTATACCCAGGCGGCCATAAAGACGGAGCGGGCGGCGCGCCGCCTTGTCTGGCTGGGGGCGGAGAGGATAGAGCGGCTGGACAGGGAGGCCAGAAGAGCGGAGCAGGAGGAATATCAGGCCCTGTTCGCCCGGGAGATACGACAAATGACGGGGGAGGACGGCATATGATCCGGTTTGCCAGCGCCGCAGGGGAGCGGCCCATACGATTGAGCGAGGCCACCCGCCGTTTCTGCTGGGATTCGCTGAACGGCAAATATGGGCGGGAGCTGGAGAAAAGCGACCATCTGACGATGCGCCGGGAGGAGGCGGAGGGCCTGTCTCCCTATGCCCTTTACGATATGATGATCTCCCGCATCGCCCGGGAGGTCCCGGTGCGGGTGATCCCGGGGGAGATGCTGGCGGGCAGCGCTACGCTGAAGGCCGCCTCCCGGCACGTGGTGCCCGTGCTCTACGAGGACGGGGAGACGGTGATCTCCAGCATGAGCCACACCACGCTGGGCTTTGACCGGGTGATCCGGGAGGGGATCGACAGCTACGAGGAAAGGATACGGGCGCGCCGGGCACAGGAGTGCACGGACAGCGAGGACGAGTTTCTCTCGTCCCTTTTGAACGTCATATCCGCCCTGCGGCTGTGGCACGGGCGGTATATGGAGGCCATAGAGGATCCGGAGGAGAAGGCGGCCCTCTCCCATGTGCCCTTTCGGCCCGCCCGCACCTTCCGGGAGGGGCTTCAGAGCCTGTGGTTCACCTTCGCATTCACCCGGCTCATGGGCAACTGGCCCGGCATCGGAAAGATCGACCGGATGCTGGAGGGGCTGTATCAGGCAGACCTGGCCCGGGGAGAAATCACGGAGGACGAGGCCCGGGAGCTTCTGGCCCACTTCTTCATAAAGGGGTGCGAGTGGGTCACGCTGGACGTATGCGGCAGCGGGGACGGACAGCATTATCAGAATCTGGTGCTGGCGGGCGTGGACGAAAACGGCCGGGAGACGGCGGGCACGGTGACGAGGCTCATTCTGGAGGTGGTGGAGGAGCTGCCCATAGGCGACTTTCCCATCGCGGTGCGCATGCGTCCGGACTCGCCGAAGTGGCTGATGGAGCTGGTTGCCCGGGTGATGCGCCACGGCAGCGGGGTCTGCTCGGTGTATAACGAGAACCTGGTGATTTCCAGTCTGGAACAATATCACTATCCCCACAGCGATGCGGTGCAGTTCGCCAACGACGGCTGCTGGGAGGTGCAGATACCGGGCAAGACCCGCTTTGGGTACATGCCCATGGACGCCTATATACTGCTTCAGAGGGACGTACTGCATCTCTTTGACGACGAAGAGGTGGAGTATGCCACATTTGACGACCTCTTGTCCGCCTATCTTCATGCCATGGACAGGGACATGGAACGGTTCCACGCCATCGCGGACGGGCAGATTTCTTCCGCCCACCCCTCCAGCGTGTTCGCTCTGTTTGAGGACGGGTGCATAGAGAAGGCCCGGGACTATCTGGACGGCGGGCCGGTGTATAATGTGCTCTCTCCCCATTACGGCGGCCTGCCCGACGCGGCCAACGCCCTGTTGGCCATACGCCGCACGGTGTACGAGGACAAAGAAATGACCCTCATGGAGCTGGTGCGCGCTCTGAGGAACGACTGGGAGGGGCAGGAGCCCCTGCGCCGCCGCATCGCCCAGCGGGAGGGGTATTTTGGCAACGACTCCGCCCCGGCGGACGAGATGTGCCGCCTGCTGGTACAGCACTTTATCGACCTGGCCCGCGCCGTCCACGAGAGGCGGGGCATACTCCGCCCGCCGGGGATCTCCACATTCGGCCGGCAGATCGAGTGGAAGGATGTGCGCGGGGCCCACGCCCAGGGCAAAAAGAAGGGCGAGATCCTCTCCGGCAACCTGAACCCCGCCCCGGGTACGGACCGGGAGTCCGCCACCGCCATCATACGCTCCCACTGCTCGGTGGATCTGTCCAGGCTCACCTGCGGCACGGCGCTGGATATCAAGCTGGAGCCCTCCTGCGCCAGGGGTGAGGAGGGGCTCATGGGCATAGAGTCCCTGATCCGGGGCTTTATGGCCCTGGGGGGATTCTTCATGCAGATCGACGTGATCGACAATTCCCAGCTTTTGGACGCCCAGAAGCACCCGGAAAAATATCCCACCCTGGCGGTGCGGATATCGGGCTGGTCGGCCCGGTTCGTGACGCTGGACGAGAACTGGCAGAGGATGATCATAGAGCGCACGGCCATGGGGAAAATGGGATGAAGGGCATTGTGACGAATATACAGCGCTTCT
>CADAGW010000022.1:20287-26753 GCA_902787475.1 uncultured Eubacteriales bacterium | reverse complement strand
CAAGAAGGGCAGCTACTACATCTCCTGGAACGGAAAGAGATACGCCTTCGACGTGACCAAGGCCATCGAAAAGGCCGTGCTGGTGCTGGATGAAAAGGCGGACGATCCCCTGGTGCTGGTCAAGATGTCCGACATCGCCGAGGACGGCACCTTCGACGCCTCCGCGCCCATCGAATATACCGACACCGCCGCGGAAGGCGCAAAGGAGATCAAGCTGGTCACCGGCGTGTTCCCCCACGTGTTCGGCACCGATTCCAGCGGCCGGGACCTGATGGCCCGCACCATGTACGGCGCTCAGGTGTCCATCATCATAGGCATCGTGGCGGCGGTGATCGTGCTGATCATAGGCTTCATCTACGGGGCCATATCGGGCCTGGCCGGCGGCGCGGTGGACTTTGTGATGATGCGCATCGTGGAACTCATCTACTCCATCCCCGAGGTGCTGATCGTGCTGCTGCTGCAGGTGGTTCTGAAAGACCACCTTCGCGCTCCTTTATTGGGTCACCATGGCCCGCATCGTCCGGGGCCAGGTGCTCCAGCTCAAAAAGCAGGAATACGTCACCGCCGCGGTGGCCCTGGGGGCCTCCTCCCGGCGGATCATTCGGCGGCACCTTCTGCCCAATTCCGTGGGCCCGCTGGTCATCACCACCTGCCTTCAGATCCCGTCGGCCATATTCCTGGAGTCCTTCTTGTCCTTCCTGGGCCTGGGCGTCAGCGCGCCCATGGCCAGCCTGGGCTCCCTGTGCTCCGACGCACTGGAGACCATCAGCCTGTTCCCCTACCGGCTGGTGTTCCCCGCCGTCACCCTGACGGTGATCGTGCTGTCGCTGAACCTGATCGGCGACGGCCTGAGAGACGCGCTGGATCCGCGTCTTAAGAAGTGAGGAGGGGGAGAGCATGGACAATCAGCAGAAATTACTGGAGGTCAAAGACCTGAAGGTCTCCTTCTTCACCCCCGCGGGCGAGGTCAAGGCCGTGGACGGCATTTCCTACTCCCTGGGCTACAACGAGGTCATGGGCGTGGTGGGGGAGTCCGGCTCCGGCAAGAGCGTGGAGGCCTACTCCATCATCGGCCTTCTGCAGAGCCCGGGCCGGGTCATCGGCGGCTCCATCACCTTTGAGGGGGAGGATCTTCTCTCCTACACCCCCGAGCAGATGCGCCAGTTCCGGGGCAACAAGGCCAGCATGATCTTCCAAAACCCCATGACCTGCTTAAACCCCGTCTACACCATCGGCAACCAGCTCACCGAGGCCCTCACCTGCCACGATCAGAAGATCAGCCGCAAAGAGGCCCGGGAGAGAGTGGTGGAGATGCTGAACCTGGTGGGCATCAACAACGCAGAAAAGCGGCTGGACCAGTATCCCCACGAGTTTTCCGGCGGCATGCGGCAGCGGGCCATGATCGCCATGGCGCTGATCTGCCGGCCCCGGCTGCTCATCGCCGACGAGCCCACCACCGCCCTGGACGTGACCATACAGGCCCAGATACTGGAGCTGATGAAGAACCTCCAGAAGGAAGAAAAGACCTCCATCATATTCATCACCCACAACCTGGGCGTGGTGGCGGAGATCTGCGACCGGGTGTCTGTGATGTACGCGGGCAAGATCGTGGAGCAGGGCCGGGTCAACGACATATTCTATCAGCCCCTGCACCCCTATACCCAGGGCCTGTTGGCCTCTATGCCCCGGCTGGACGAGGACTCCCATGAGCGGCTCATCCCCATCGAGGGCACGCCCATCGACCTGCTCAATCCGCCCCAGGGCTGCCACTTTGCGCCCCGGTGCAGCCATTGCCGCAAGATCTGCCTGCGGCAGAAGCCGCCCTACGCCGACTTCGGCGACGGCCACATCAGCGCCTGCTGGCTGCATTTCGAGGCCATGGGGAAGGGAGGGGCCGGAAAATGACCCAGACCAAGGACAAACTGATCGAGATCACCGATCTCAAGAAATACTTCGCCGTGAAGGGGTCGGGGCTGCTGGCACGCAGACAGTACGTGCAGGCCGTGGAGTCCGTATCCTTCGCCATTTATCGGGGCGAGACGCTGGGCCTGGTGGGCGAATCCGGCTGCGGCAAATCCACACTGGGCCGGGCCATCATCCGCCTCCACGAGCCCACCTCCGGCAGGATCGTATATGACGGCACCACCATCTACGACAGCGACGCCAGGATCGCCGTGCCCATGCTGCCCTACCGGCGCAAGATGCAGATCATATTCCAGGATCCCTCCGCGTCCCTGGACCCCCGCATGACGGTGGGCGAGATCGTGGGCGAGGCGCTGGACATCCACAAGATCTGCTCCGGCAAGGCCCAGCGGCGGGAGCGGATTAACCAGCTGTTGGATCAGGTGGGCCTGAACACCGAGCACGCCAACCGGTTCCCCCACGAGTTTTCCGGCGGCCAGCAGCAGCGGGTGGGCATTGCCCGGGCCCTGGCGGTGAACCCGGAGTTCATCGTGTGCGACGAGCCCATATCGGCGCTGGACGTGTCCATACAGAGCCAGGTGGTCAACATGCTGGAGGATCTTCAGCAGGAGATGGGCCTTACCTATCTGTTCATCGCCCACGACATATCCGTGGTGCGGCACATATCCAACCGCATAGGCGTCATGTACCTTGGCAATCTGGTGGAGCTGTCTGAAAGCTACGAGCTGTGCAACCACCCCATCCACCCCTACACCCAGACCCTCCTCTCCGCGGTGCCCCTGCCGGATCCGGAAAAGAACAAGACCCGCCAGCGCATCCTTCTGGAGGGCGACATCCCCAGTCCCATCCATCCCCCCGAGGGCTGCCGGTTCCACACCCGCTGCCCCTACGCCACTGAGAAATGCCGCCGGGAGACCCCCGCCTTCAGGGAGTACGGCCCCGGCCACTTCGCCGCCTGCCACATGCTGGAGGCGAAGGGGTGACACCGAATACACTTCACCGATGGTGAAATGTATATATATTACAAGGAGGAACCCAACATGAAAAAGCTCCTGACTCTGGCTGTGGCCCTGTGCCTGGTCCTGACGATGGTCAGCGCGGCTTCCGCGGAAGACGAGCAGTTCGTTCTGAACCTGTGCATCGCTTCCGAGCCCGAAACCATCGATCCCAACCTGGCCAACTCCGTGGACTCTTCCATGTATACCAATCATCAGTTTGAAAACCTGATGAAGTATGCCATGACCGACGAGCATCCCGCGGATGACGACACCGTGTACTATGTGGAAATCACCACCGGCCAGGCCGCGTCCTACGAGATCTCCGAGGACCAGACCGAGTACACCTTCACCCTGCGCGACGACATCTTCTGGTCCGACGGTCAGCCCGTGGTGGCAGACAACTTCGTGTACAGCTGGCGTCGTCTGGTGAACCCCGACACCGCCTCCGAGTACGGCTACTTCCTGGACGGCATCGTGAAGAACGCCGCCGCCATCCAGGCCGGCGAGGCCGATCCCGAGACCCTGGGCATCGAAGCGGTGGACGAGAAGACCCTGAAGATCACCCTGGAGTCCCCCTGCGCCTACTTCCTGAGCATGTGCGCGTTCCCCGCCCTGATGCCCATCCGTCAGGACGTGGTGGAAGGCTCCGACAACTGGACCGATCCCGCCAACATCGTGGTCAACGGTGCTTATAAGGTGACCGAGTGGGTGCACGACAGCTACATCCGCATGGAGCCCAATGAGTACTACTACGACTACGAGAAGCTGGGCCCCGACGCCCTGGTGTGGAACCTGTCCGACAGCGAGACCGCCATCCTCTCCAGCTATCAGACCGGCGAGTATCAGTTCATCGATAGCATCCCCGCCGACATGATCGAGAGCCTGAAGGCCTCCGGCGACCTGTTCGTGAACCCCTACGTGGGCACCTACTATCTGTACCTGAACTGCCTGAAGATCGAAGACTGGCGCGTGCGCGCTGCCCTGACCCTGGCCATCGACCGTGACAACATCGTCGAGAACGTGACCCAGGGGGGCCAGGTGCCCGCTACCGGCCTCGTGGCCTCCGGCATCCTGGATTCCACTGGCGCGGACTTCGCCTATGGCAATTCCGAGCTGGGCTCCATCTACGCCTGGCTGAGCGAGCAGTATCCCGAGGCGGATCTGGAGACCTACTCCGGCCGCTGCGAGCTGGCTCAGGAGCTGTACAACGCCGCCGTGGAGGATGGTTCCTGGGATCCCAACACCACCATCGTCTACAACTTCAACACCTCCGATACCCACAAGGCCATCGCTGAGGCCTGCGGCTCCGACTGGGAGACCGTGCTGGGCGTGAACATCACCCTGGAGAACCAGGAGTGGGCCACCTACACCAATGGTCTGGGCGAGCACAACTTCGGCGTGGCCCGTCTGGGCTGGATCGCTGACTACAACGATCCCATCACCTACCTGGAGCTGATGGTCACCGGCCAGAGCAACAACTACGGCGTGTTCTCCAATCCGGATTACGACGCCATGATCGTCAAGGCCAAGGCCACCCTGCCCGGCGAAGAGCGCGACGCCATCCTGTATGACGCCGAGGAGCTGCTCTACGGCGAAGGCGGCTTCCCCGTGGCGCCCCTGTACTTCTACACCCAGCTCTACTGCAAGGATGCTTCCATCAACAACGTGGGCTTCACCTCCCTGGGCTACTTCTTCTTCCAGTACGCCACCAAGGACTGATCCCTGTCATCCTTGCCGCAAGGCATGATCCGGCGCTCCGCCCCTCATCGGGCGGGGCGCTTTTTCTCGCCGCATGTCATTGCTTCTTCGGGCGTGGATCGCGCGCGCACCCCGTTCCCCTTTGGATATATCACGGTCTGGATCCATAGCCGTGCGGGCAGGAATCGGGGCCGTGGGCGGAGAAATATACCTTTATTCTCACCAGGGAGGAACGCTATGGAGACCAAGTATTATACCGTGGAGCGCATCGACGGGGACTACGCTTACCTTCGCCGGGAGGACAAGGCGGAGGAGGAACTGTTCATGATCGCCAGGGCCCTTCTGCCGGAGGAGATCGACGAGGGCGTCCATCTCAAATATGAGATGCTTGAGTACCAGATCATATGACGATATACATAGACGCTGACGCCTGCCCGGTGGTGGCCCTGACCGAGCGGGTGGCAGGGGAATACGGCCTGCCGGTGGTGCTTCTGTGCGACACCAGCCACGTGATGAGCTCTGAGTACAGCCAGGTGCGCGTCATCGGCCAGGGGCCGGACGCGGTGGACATCGCCCTGATCAACCTGTGCCGGGCGGGAGATCTGGTGGTCACCCAGGACTACGGCGTGGCGGCACTGGCCCTGGGCAAGGGGGCCCTGGCCATCCACCAGAGCGGCATGGAGTACACCGACCGGAACATAGACACCCTCCTTATGGAGCGGCACATGGCCCGGGTGGCCAGAAGGAAGAGCAAGAGCCACCTAAAGGGCCCCGCCCGGCGCACGTCCGAGGACGACAAGCGATACGAAGCCTCCCTTCGATCCCTTCTCACCCGCGCCGTCACAGGCCGCCCCGGCTCTTCTTCATATAATAACACGTAATTTACCCCCACCCCATTGCATAAATATGAGAGCGGGGTGTATAATCATGCACATAAAGATTGGAGGCAGTCAAACATGAAAGAAAAAGTTGTTCTCGCCTATTCCGGCGGTCTGGATACCACGGTCATCATCCCCTGGCTGAAGGAAAACTACGACTGCGAGGTCATCGCTGTGGCGGTGGACGTGGGCCAGGGAGAGGAGCTGGCGCCCCTCAACGAAAAGGCCATCAAGTCCGGCGCGTCCAAGATCTACATCGAGGACGTGCGGGAGGAGTTCGTCACCGACTTCATTTGGCCCACCCTGCAGATGAACGCCGTATACGAGCAGAAGTACCTCTTGGGCACCAGCTTTGCCCGGCCCATCATCGCCAAGCGGCTGGTGGAGATCGCCCAGAAGGAAGGCGCCACCTCCATTTGCCACGGCGCCACCGGCAAGGGCAACGACCAGGTGCGCTTTGAACTGACCATCAAGGCCCTGGCTCCCCACATGAAGATTATCGCCCCCTGGCGGATCTGGGACATCAAGACCCGGGAAGAGGAGATCGACTACGCCATGGCCCGGGGCCTGGACGTGCCCGTGTCCAAGAAGCGGCCCTACAGCATGGACAGGAACCTGTGGCATCTGTCCCACGAGGGCGCGGAGCTGGAGAATCCCTGGAACGAGCCGCCCAAGGATCTGTGCCTGATCTGCAATTCCCCCGAGAACGCCCCGGACGAGCCGGAATACATCACCGTGGACTACGAAAAGGGCGTGCCCGTGGCAGTCAACGGCGTCAAATACGGCCCCGTGGAGATCATCGAAAAGCTGAATGAGATCGGCGCCAAGCACGGCGTGGGCATCGCCGACCTGGTGGAGAACCGTCTGGTGGGCATGAAGAGCCGGGGCGTCTACGAGAACCCCGCCGGCAAGATCCTCTACGACACCCACCAGATCCTGGAGACCATCACCCTGGACCGGGCCACCGCC